>NZ_QGGS01000027.1:0-89184 GCF_003148705.1 Pseudomonas sp. OV226
CCGATGGTAGTGTGGGGTTTCCCCATGTGAGAGTAGGTCATCGTCAAGATTAAATTCCGAAACCCCAATTGCGAAAGCAGTTGGGGTTTTGTTTTGCCTTCGAAAAAGTACTCACCTGCTTAACGCACAAAATGGCGCAGTTATTTTCGACTCATGCCTCTAGAATAGGACCAACTTTTTCGGAATCAGAGTCTTTATGTCAGATCCGGTTGACGCCACCAGGCTGTCAGAATTACCGCTGAACGATTTGGTCGCGTGTCATGAGTGCGATTTGCTGATGCGCAAACCCGAACTCGCTCACGATGAGAAAGCGCTGTGCCCGCGTTGTGGTTATGAACTCTACGCACATAGGCATAACGTCGTGCAGCGCAGCCTCGCCTTGGTCATCGCCGCTTTATTGTTGTATGTGCCGGCGAACTTTTTACCCATCATGGAGCTCAATCTACTCGGGCAATCGACGCAGGACACTGTCTGGAGCGGCGTTGTCGGCTTGTTTGATACGGGTATGCAAAGCGTTTCTGTGATTGTGTTCCTGTGCAGCATGGGCATTCCGTTGCTCAAACTGCTCTGTCAATTAATCGTGCTGTTGAGCATTCGCTTTGATATCGGACGCAGCTACGGCTTGCTGCTCTATCGCATTTATCACCATTTACGGGACTGGGGAATGCTCGAGGTTTACCTCATGGGCGTACTGGTCGCGATCGTAAAGCTGGCAGATATGGCGGCCATTACCGTAGGTCTTGGCCTGGTGTGCTTTATCAGTTTGTTGTTGATTCAGGTCTGGTTGGAGGTGGTGATGTCGCCTCATCAGGTCTGGCAGGCGTTATCAGGAGAGGATGCCCATGCGGGCGATTGATGCAGGCATTCTGATTTGTGCGGAATGCCATGAGTTGAACAAGCAGGAAGCTGACACCGACGAGCAAGTTTGCACCCGTTGTGGTGCGCTGGTTCATGCCCGTCGCCCGAACAGCCTGGTGCGCACCTGGGCGCTGCTGATTACCGCGGCGATTCTTTACATTCCGGCCAACCTGCTGCCGATCATGACCATCAATTCACTCGGTAAGGGCGCCCCGAGCACCATCATGTCCGGCGTGATTGATCTGGTTCATTACGGCATGTTTCCCATCGCGGCAGTGGTGTTCATTGCCAGTATTCTAGTGCCGACGTTCAAATTGGTGGGCATCGGCTTGCTGCTGTTTTCGATACAGCGCCGCCAGCCACTCTCGGCTCGCCAACGAATCTGGATGTACCGCTTTATCGAGTTCATCGGCCGCTGGTCGATGCTGGATATCTTTGTGATCGCCATCCTGGTGGCGGTCGTTAATTTCGGACGGCTTGCCAGTATCGAAGCCAATCTTGGCGCCATCGCCTTCGCCAGCGTGGTGATTTTGACGATGCTTGCCGCAGTATCTTTCGATCCCCGACTGATTTGGGATAACACGGAGTCGGACGACGACCATGACTGATTTGCCTACAGCAAAAACCCGACCGGCCTCGAACTGGTCGGCTATCTGGATTCTGCCCCTCATTGCGTTGATCATCGGTGGCTGGCTCGGGTGGCGTGCCTACAACGAGACCGGAATCGAAATTCAGGTGCGGTTCGAAAGCGGTGAAGGCATCCAGGCCAACAAGACTGAAGTGGTCTACAAAGGGATGTCGGTCGGCAAGGTCAAAGCCCTCAAGCTCGATGACGAAGGCGCTTCCAAGGGGGTGATCGCAACCGTCGAGATGAATAAGGATGTCGAGCAATACCTCAGGACCAGCACGCGCTTCTGGCTGGTCAAACCGAGCGTGACCCTGGCCGGGATCACCGGTCTGGAAACGCTGGTCTCTGGTAACTATGTAGCGATCAGCCCGGGTGAAGGCGAGCCTGTTCGCAAATTCAAGGCGCTGGCTGAAGAGCCTCCCTTGTCAGACGCGAAGCCGGGTTTGCACCTGACCATCAAGGCTGATCGACTTGGTTCGCTCAACCGTGGCAGCCCGGTGTTCTACAAGCAGATCAAGGTCGGCCAGATCAAAAGCTACGTGCTCTCGCAGGATCAGAGCACGGTCGAGCTCAAAGTTTTCATCGAACCCACCTACGCCAATCTGGTGCGCAAACACACGCGCTTCTGGAACGCCAGTGGCGTTAGCATCGACGCGAACCTGTCCGGTGTGAAGATTCGCAGTGAGTCGCTTGCCAGCATTGTCGCCGGTGGTATCGCGTTCGCCACGCCGGAGAACCGTAAGGACAGCCCGCCCACCGATCCGAGCCTGCCGTTCCGTCTTTATGAAGACTTTGACGCCGCTGCCGCCGGTATTCGGGTCAAGGTCAAACTCACCGACTTCGAAGGATTGCAGGCTGGCCGTACGCCGGTGATGTACAAAGGCATCCAGGTCGGCAACCTGAAAGCGCTGAAGATCGATCCGGACCTGTCCGGCGCCACCGCCGAATTGACCCTTGATCCGTTGGCTGAAGATTATCTGGTGACCGGCACTCAATTCTGGGTGGTCAAGCCATCGATTTCCCTGGCGGGTATCACCGGTCTGGAAGCGCTGGTCAAAGGTAACTACATTGCCGTGCGCCCTGGCGACAAAGGCTCTGCGCCGCAACGTGAATACGTGGCGCGGCCCAAGGCGCCGCCGCTGGATTTGCGTTCGCCGGGCCTGCACCTGGTGTTGTTTACCGAGAGCCTGGGCTCACTGGAGGTCGGCAGTCCGATTCTCTACAAGCAGGTCAAGGTCGGTTCCGTTCAGAGTTATCAATTCTCCAAAACCAAGAAGCAATTGGTGATTGGCGTTCACATCGAGAAGGAATACGAAGGGCTGGTCAACGCCTCGACGCGATTCTGGAATGCCAGCGGCATCACACTCTCGGGCGGATTGACGGGCGGAATCCAGGTTAAAAGTGAGTCGCTGCAAAGCCTGATGGCCGGCGGCATTGCCTTCGAAACCCCGCAAGCCAAGGCGCCGCTGCAAAAGAAAATTCCGCGTTTTCGTTTGTTCGCCAACCATGAAGAAGCCAATCAGAAAGGCACACTGGTCACCATCAAGGTCGAGCGCGCCGACGGTTTGCGTGACGGTACGCCTGTGCGATTCAAAGGGCTGGATGTCGGCAAGATTGAAGACGTTGACCTCAGCGATGACCTGCAATCGGTGTTGCTCACCGCGCGGATCACCGAAGTGCCGGAACGCATCGCTCGGGTAGGCACCCAGTTCTGGGTGGTTAAACCTGAGTTAGGGCTGATCAAGACCTCCAATCTCGAAACCCTGGTGACTGGTCAATACATCGAAGTACAGCCCGCACCGAAGAACCTCGGCCCGCAGAAGAATTTCGTCGCATTGGCCAACCCGCCGGAAGCCGCCAAGTCAGAGACTGGCTTGAGTCTGGTCTTGAGCGCCGCTCGGCGTGGTTCGCTGAAAACCGGCGTGCCGGTAACGTACCGCGAAATCACCGTGGGCAAAGTGACGGGCTACGAACTTGGGCAGACCGCAGACCGCGTGTTGGTGCACATCCAGATTGAGCCGAAATACGCGCCGCTGGTGCGCAGTGGTACGCGATTCTGGAACAGCAGCGGATTTGGTTTCGACTTCGGTTTGTTCAAAGGCGCGACGGTGCGTACTGAATCCCTGGAAACGATGATCCAGGGCGGCATCGCCTTTGCCACGCCAGACGGCGACCGGATGGGCAGCGCGGTGCGGCCTGGACAGACGTTCCCGCTGTTCGACAAGTTCGAAGACGAATGGCTGACCTGGGCACCGAAAATCTCCCTCGGCAAATAAGCTCAGGCAACAGGCATAAAAAAGGCCGCGATCCATTGGATCGCGGCCTTTTCCGTATCTAACGGATTAACTCAGACCGCATCCAGCTCCGGCTCATCCGCTTGCACAACGACGCTGGCCTTCACTTCATCATGACGACGGATGTACTTCCAGTCCGCCTCGTCGATGTAGATCCCGTTCGGCCCGCTGCCACCTTCCAGGTCAATCGCGACACTGGCGCACACTTGTGGCTTCACGCTTGCCAGGATTGGCACGAAGCCCAGTTGCAGGCTGGTTTCCAGCAAGGCTGCCTGGTTTTTCTCGTCGATGTCCGCTGCCTCGTCGAGGTAGTACGGCAGACGCACGCGACCGGCCTGGTCGCGGTCCATCAAGTGCAGCAACAAATACATGTTGGTCAGCGCCTTGATGGTCATCGTGGTGCCGTTGGAGGCGGCGCCGTCGATGTCGGTGTGAATTACCGGCTGGCCGTTGACCTTGGTGATCTCGAACGCGAGTTCGAACAAGTCCTTGAGACCGAGCTGGTTGTGGTTGGCCGCCACCAGCCGTGCCAGGTATTCCTTGGCCTCTTCGTTCTTGTTGTCCTGTTCGGCGCTTTGGCTCAGGTCGAAGACGGAGAGGGTTTCGCCTTCTTCGTACTGGCCGGCGCTGTGGATAATCTGGTCGATGTGCTTGAGCGCTTCCTTGTTCGGCGCGAGCACGATGCGGAAGCTTTGCAGGTTGGACACCTGACGCTTGTTGATCTCGCGGTTGAACAACGCCAGTTGGTGCTCGAGGCTGTCGTAGTCGCTACGGATGTTGCGCAGGGTCCGGGCGATGTCGGTGACCGCCGCACGGCGCGCCTTGCCCAGCGTCAGGGCTTCGTCGGTGCGATGCGCGTAGGCGTTGATCAGCAATTGCAGACGACGCTCCATGTCGTCTTCGCTGTCGAACTTGGCCACGCCCTTGAGGCGGACTTGTGCGTACAACGCTTCGATCTGACCGTCGCTGCGCAGCAAACCCTGCCAGCTGTCCTGATAGTCATTGAGCAGCGGCAGCAGGTTGTCCATGGAGTCGTCGATCGGGTCCATGAACGGGGTGCCGAACGGCAAGTCTGCCGGCAGCAACTGACGGCGACGCAGGGCGTCGTCGAGGGTGCGTTGCTTGGCTTCCATGTCGCCGATCTGACGGCCGACCAGTTGCAGCTTGGCCGACAGTTGCTGGACACGCTCGGTGAAGGCGTCGCTGGAGCGTTTCAATTCATCCTGCGCGGCTTCCATCTGCGCCAATTGCTCAAGCTTGTCGCCTTCTTCGGCGCTCAAGGTTTGCGCGCGACGGAAGTCTTCCAGGGCTTTCTGCGCATCCAGCACTTGCTGGTACAGCGCTTCCGTCTGGGTCTTGCTCGCGGCGCGGTCGGCGGCGACGGCTTGTTGGGTCTTGAGTTGCTTGAGTTCTTTGTCCAGACGCTCTTTCTGATCGCGCAACGCTGCACGGTCAGCCAGGGCTTGCAGCGCCGGCGGCTCGATGTTCGAGATGTCGATGGACAGGCCCGGCACTTCGAAGCGCTCGCCTTTGAAGCCGTCGAGGATCAGCTCCATGGATTTGACCCACTGACCGTCCTCGTCCAGCGTAATCCCATGCTCGCCCAGCGGCAGGCTGAACAGCGCGCTGTTGAACAGGCGCATCAGGCGCTCGACATCCTGTTGCGAGAACTCTTCGCGCAGTCGGGCGTAGCTGTTGTTGTCGGCGTGATCGAGTTGCTGCTTGACCGACTTCAGGCGTTTTTCCAGATCGCGCAGACGCTCTTCGAGGTCTTCGGCGCTGAACTGACGGGACTGCGCCAGCGCACCGGCCAGTTCATCGTGAGCGTCCTTGGCCGCCAGCAGTTGCTGTTCCAGCACTTTGACGTCATCGACCAGGGCGAAGCGATGCTTGAGCACCGACAACTCGCCGAGCCAGCGCTGGATCCCGGTGATTTCCCGCTCCAGACGCATCAGCTCTTGCGTGCCGCCACGCTGATCGTTTTGCAGCGCGTCTTGTTCATTGCGGTAATGCTCGGCCTGAATCGTCAGCTCTTCCTTGCGTGCACTGGCGTAGTCCAACCAAGTGCCGAGCAGGGAATCGAGCAGCGGTGAGATACGGTGCAGCTTGCCACGCAGAATATTGCGCTGGGCAACGCCCGCGGCCAGGGCTTCAACCAGCGGGCCGGCGGTGACCAGCGAGTTGTAATCCTGCTCCATGCGCCGTACATCGCGGAACGCCTCTTCACACGCGGCGATGTAATCGACGCTGCCGGAACGCAGGCTGTGCTCGAACGCATCGAGGAACAGCTGCTTGAGTTTCGCCGCCGTAATTTCGCGCATGTGCAGCAAGTTGATGAACAGCGCACGGAAGGTTTTCAGGCTCTGTTCACTGGTGGAGCGCAGCGGGATCAAGGTCAGGTCGAGTGGAATCGACGTGTGACCGCCGACCAGCAAACGACGCAGCTCATCCGGCTTCAACTCGTAGGCTTTGAGGCCTTCGCGTTCAAGGTTGGTGAACAATTCTTTCTGGCGCAGGCAGGTGTCGTTCTTCTGGTAATGGGCCAGATCGAGTTTGCCAGCGTAGGCAAAGAATTGGTGACCGAAACCACCGCCCGGGCCGCGGCCGACCACGCCGATCACGTGCGGGCCGTGGGGCAGGGAGACTTCAACGAGAATGTAACTGGTGTCCGAGGCGAAGTAGAAACGCCGGGATTGCTCCAGGCTGTACTTGCCGAAACTCATGTCCGACATGCGCGCCAGAATCGGGAACTGCAAGGCGTTGATCGAGGCGGATTTACCGAGGTTGTTCGCGCCGTAAACCGACAGCGGTTCCTCCAGCGGAAACAGGCCGAGGCTGTATCCGGCGGTGTTCAAAAGGGCAAAGCGGCGAATGCCGTAGCGTTCCTTGCTCATGCGTCGAGCTCCTGTTCTTCGGCAATGGCGCGGGCCATGGCGTCTTCTTCGCTTTCACCCTCGAATTCGCTGAGGTCCAACGGGTCATCGGTTTCCAACAGTTTTTCGTCACTGTCGTCATCGATCAGCACCGGCACCGGCAGTGGCAACACGCTGTGCAGGCTGGCCGCCAGGTCACGGTCCTGCTGCACCGACAGGCAGACATCAAGGAAGCGGTGCATCGGCGGCAGGAAACGGTAGATGCCGTTTTCTTCACTGGCGAAACCGAGTTGAGTCATGCGGCGCATGATTTTTTCTTCGAGTTCTTCCTGAGTCTGCACCTCGGCCTGGATGAACAGGTCGCGGTACTTCTCCAGCAGCGACGGCAGTTCATCGCGACCGAGGCTACCGCCGTCGAGCACGGCGACCGGGTCACGGCCCTGATCGGCCAGATGCTCGACGAGGATGAAGGTGAACAGCGCCAGACGTTGCGCGGTCTTGTTCACCGCCGCGGCGGCCAGGTCCGGCACGAAGTAGTAGAAACCACGGGTGTCGCATACCAGTTCAAAGCCCAATGCCTTGAACAGCGTGCGGTACTGGTCCTGGAAATTCGACAGTTGCGCGTACAGCTCCGGGTCGCGGCGGCTGACGTGGTAGCCCTTGAACAGCTCGCGAAAGATCGGCGCCAGCTGAGACAGTTCGGATAGATCAAGATGCATAGGGAGTGCTCGCAGAATCCTCGGCGGTGTCGCTGGCCGAGAGCAGGGCGAAGGAGCGCAGGCTGACCTGGTGCTCATGAGTGTGGTATTCGCGGCGTTCCAGACGCTCGCGTTTGAAGCGTTTTTCCCGCGACAGGCGCGAGAACCAATAAAGCAATTCGTCGGTCGCGCCGTCCGGTTCCTGCTCCAGCAGCCAGGTCATCAAGTCCGGCATCGGCAGGGCGTCTTCGCAGCGTTCGAGCATTTCGCGAACGGTACGTGGCGCGCGCGGGGCTTCGCCTTTCTGGGTCTTGTGGGCCTTGGGGAAACGCGCCGGTTTTGGTTCGAACCGGGCCAGCGCATACACGTAGGCTTCAACCTGACTGGCGCTGCCAAGGAAGGTGCTTTGCGGACGGGTGAACATCGGCATCGCCGCTTGCGGCACGGCGTCGATGCCCTTGCGACGGATCATCGACAGCGCCAGCGCGGCGCCACGGGTCACGGCGTTGTGGCGGCGGGCTTCTTCACGCAGCGGCAGCAGCAACTCGCGGGCATGGCGCAGGGTCAATTGGGCGCTGGTCTGCATTTCGAGGATGCGTGCGTGGGTACGCAGCAGCATGTCGTCATCGACCAGGTGGCCAAGGCGCTGCTGCTCGCTGAGCATCTTGAGCAGGACGGTTTCGACCTTGCGCACACCTTGTTCGAAGGCGCCGTCGGCGTTCACCAGGTCGATCATCGGCTCGACGTATTCGTCCCAGGTCGCCAGGACTTCGGCGTAGCGCTGACGCAACGGAATCTGCCGGTCGCTGGTCTTGGCCCTTTCGGCCACGGCCACCAGCGCCTGTTCGTCGTTGTCGAGCTTCTTCAATACGTCGCGTACGCGCATATCGAGCAAGCGCAACTGGCGCGCCAGATCGTTGCCGTCACGAATGTCGAAAGCGTCCTGAATGTAACCGGCCAGGCGTTCGAGGTGACGCAAGTAGGCTTCGATTTCCAGGCACAGGCCCAGACGGTGCTCACGGCGCAGGTAAGCGAGGAAGTCGTGGATCTGCGCATTGAGCTCGAAGCGGTTCGGGCTTTTCGCCACCGGAACCAGAATATCGAGGCGGATCCACACGTCCAGCAGGCTGGTGATGTCCTGCGGCGTACTGTCGAGTTGCTGGGCGGCCAACTGTGAACGCAATTCGTTGAGGCTCAGAGTGCCTTGGTCGAAGTGCTCGCACAGTGGCTCCAGAAGTGCCCAGTGTTCAGCGAGGGCGCGCAAGACGCGCTTGGGTTCGATCATCGGAATGGCCGGCTGGTTGGCGATTAAAAGCCGCGATTGTACTGCATCGCGGGCGTGTCGATTCACTCTCGGGACAGACTGTCGGGTTTCTATCGATCAAGCGCGGGCGATCTTGAGCGAACGGCGGTAGAATCAGCGCACTTTTAGTTATCCACAAGTGGCCGACCTTTGCTTATCGAGTCTCGTCGTCGCGCTTATTTGACCGCCATGCAGGTGGTCAACTGGCTACCGCGCACCGAATTGCCCTTTGCCGCGCCCTCGCGCCCCGAACTGCTCGAGATGCCTGAGCCGTTGGTCGTCGCCCCGGAAGTGCTGGCTCCAGTGCCTGAAACGCCTGTGGAGCCGCTGGTCAAACCGGCCGAACGGGTGAAAATCGAGGTGCCGCGTCCATCGTTGGCCAGTACGCGCACCAACGCCAAGGTCGAAGAAGAGGCTGCTCCGGTCGTCGCCAAGGCGGTGCAAGTGCCGCCACCGCGCTTCGCCCTGCAATTGCTGCGCGCCGGTCGTTGCCTGCTGCTGGTGGAGTTACCCACAGGCGAAACGTTCCAGACCCGCGATCCCGCTTATCTGCTACTCAAGGACATGCTGCGCGCTGCCGGTTTGCCGGACAGCCCGCAGATCGTCGGCGAGCCGGTACGCTGGCCGCTGCTGGCTCGCGGCACCATGGATCAGGGCCCGGAAGCGGCTCGCGACTTCGTGCAAGGCTTTCTTTCGGCGCGCATCGAAGACGCGCCATGCGTCTGCGTGTGGCTGATCGGCCTGCCTGCGGTGCGTTTTGCCGGTGAGGCGAACGCCGAATCGTTCAACCGTGAACTCCAGGTCGAAGGCCTGGGCTCGGTCTGGGTCCTGCCGGGTCTGGAATTATTAATGGAAGAGCCACAGCGTAAGGCTGATGTCTGGCAAGCCATGCGTCGGCTGATGGCGCGCTGGAAAGAATCAAATGAGTGACGCTGTATCGTTCCGCCCGATGACCGAGGCGGACCTGGACGCTGTACTGAAAGTCGAATACGCGGCGTATAGCCATCCCTGGACACGCGGGATATTCCTCGATGGCCTGGGCAAGTACCAGATCTGGCTGATGTTCGAAGGGCAGCAGCAGGTGGGTCATGGCGTGGTGCAGATCATTCTTGATGAGGCGCACCTGCTCAACATCACCGTCAAGCCGGAAAACCAAGGCCGCGGCCTGGGTTTGACGCTGCTTGAACACCTGATGTCGATTGCCTACAAGGCCGAGGCGCGGGAGTGCTTCCTGGAAGTTCGCGACAGCAATCGGTCGGCGTTTCGCCTGTATGAACGGTACGGGTTCAACGAGATTGGCCGGCGCCGGGATTACTACCCGGCGGTGGGTGGGCGCGAAGATGCGGTGGTCATGGCCTGTACGCTGGTCGACTGAGTCACAGCTATTGCGGCGAGGGAGCAAGCCCCCTCACCGCAGATCAGCGTTTACCGTCCATCGGATCGCGCTGCGCCATCTGCTCCTCGTCCAACCCGTTCCCACCGCCGATGTCATCTTCATCGACAATACTCAAATCCCAATCCGCCTGATCACCGTCGCCCGCCTCATGCGCGTCCCGCGCACCATCCTCATGGATCAGTGTTTCGGGACTCATGTCGTCATCGGTAGGCTCGTGGTCATCGATCGAGGCACCGGTTATGCCGACTGTACGCACACGCTCGGCGGACATCAGCCGTTCGCGTTCGGTTTGGGGCAGTTCGTCACCGATTTTGGCGCTGGGCTCTTCGTCGTCAAAATCCAGTTCGTGCATCGAACCCATGCGGTCTTCGTTGTCGTCGATCGGCTCGGGCTGCACCGCATCGAACGGACGTCGTGAATCATTCATGGCAATTGCTCATACTGTGGGCTTACTAGGGTGGACCCACCGGGCTGCCGAGAATTCCGTCGGCATGGAACGCCAGTTTTAAATGTCAGCGGCTATCCGCATTGCGCGCGTGACCCCGACGGGCGGTTGTCTGTCAAAGCTGCGCACCATTCTCGAGGCTTCTTTGTATGAACGACTTACAAGATCTGATTGATAACAACGAGCGTTGGGCTGACGCGATCAAAAAAGAAGATCCTGACTTCTTCGCCAAGCTGGCCCGCCAACAGACACCGGAGTTCCTCTGGATCGGCTGTTCCGATGCACGGGTGCCGGCCAACGAGATCGTCGGCATGTTGCCGGGTGATCTGTTCGTCCACCGCAATGTGGCCAACGTGGTACTGCACACCGACCTCAACTGCCTGTCAGTGATTCAGTACGCGGTCGATGTCCTCAAGGTCAAACACATCCTGGTCACCGGTCACTACGGCTGCGGTGGCGTGCGCGCCTCGATGCAGGATCGTCAGCTGGGCCTGATCGATGGCTGGCTGCGCTCGATTCGCGATCTTTACTATGAAAAGCGCGAAGAGCTCGCCAAGTTGGCGACTGAGGAGGAGCGGGTCGACCGTCTCTGCGAACTCAACGTGATTCAGCAAGTGGCCAACGTCGGGCATACCAGCATTGTGCAGAACGCCTGGCATCGCGGGCAGAGTCTGTCGATCCACGGTTGCATCTACGGCATCAAGGACGGTCGCTGGAAAAGCCTGAACGCGACCATCAGCGGGTTTGAACAATTGCCGCCGCAATACCGCCTGCGCCCGGTCGAAACGTTGTAAGACTGATCGAGCCTCGGGTCAACTGAGGCTCCGTCGGTGCAAATGCTGATAGAACAACTCACCGTCGGCATTCGGTGGCTCGTCGTAGCCGGTGATCCATTCGCGGCACTCGGCCGACCCGCAGCGGCAGGCAAACTGTCGCAACAGTTTGTCTTCGGTGCTGGCGTAATCCATCGTCAGGATATCGCCGGGGGCGATGTCCTTCAGCGCCCAGATCCACAGTTCACTCATGTCGAGAAAGATGTTCGGCTCGCACGAGTGGCGCAAGAGCCCGCAGAAGCGTGGGTCGTAGAGGTGAATGCCGGACGACAGCTGCCGGGTATGGCGCTGGCGATAAGGCAGCAGATGCCCGGAGACACGGCAAACCCGGCTGATTCGCGGGAATGCGCGCAAGGCCGCAACGGCCGTCGCTGACTCATTGACGTGGATAATCCTGAAGTCTTTGAAGGAGGGAAACCCGAAACGAACGGGTAACTCTTCAAAGGGATAAATCCCGTCCGGTGGTTGTGCACGCGTTCCGTTCAGGGAATGAGGTTTCATAACGATCCTTGTCGGTTGGGTGTTGCGACGTCCAACGCCAACGATCCTGCTGGCCCCTGCAACACTTGGGTGTGTCTCAAGACTCTCGCAATTGAAACGTTCGGTCTACTGTCAGAACTGACAGGGGAAAAGTGCGCTTTCCCGCGTCAGCCATGACGTACGCGGGAAAGCGTTTTTGCTTTAAAGGTGGGGTGCCGGGATCGCCATTGCGGGCGCCGGGGCTTGCAGTAGTTTGAGCTGGGACTTGATCGGTGTTGTCGCGCACTGGGCCACGGCTTGTTCGGGTGTCAGATTGCGAATCGAGGTGTAGAACAACTCGCAGGTTTTTTCCGTCTCGGTCACTTGCCAGGTTTGTGTGCAGCTTTTCAGTTGAACATCAGGGTCGCTGCCCGGTTTGCTGCCCATGCCGGCCTGCCAGCACGCAGCACTCAAGTCCTGGCCCATGACCTTCAGGCCCGCAGCATCGGCCTTGGCCTGGGCATCGTCGCCGGTATAGCTGTCCGGGTTGGCGGCGTACCAGATGTAGCTCGGGTGGTTGGACCCCAGCACCGGCACCTTCACGCCGGCTTTCGGGCTGATCGTGGCCAGCCCCAGCACGTTGACGGTCGGACCATATTGCTGCTTGAGCCAGTTACGCACCGGCGCGCCAAAGGCGACCATTGGCAGCGCCGCGCCTTTGGCGTTCAGGCTGACTTCATTGACCATGGTGGTCTGGTAGTTCTTGAAGTAATCGTAAACACCCTCCAGGTCCTTGCCGGCACTGGCCGGTGCGGCGATTGGCGCGATGTCGATGATGGTCTGATAGCCCGGCGTCTGGTCGGCGGGGATGCCGTTGGCGGTCAGCAGCGTGGCCCAGCGATCAGTGGTCGCCGAACGCAGGTAATCCTGGGCTTGTGTCAGGGAGTAATCCGGTGGGAAGTGCAGCAGTTCGACACTTTTACGGTTTTCCAGGGCCATGCCCAGCGGCAGGAACAAGTACCAGTTGTAGGCCCATTTGCCATCCGCATTGAGCTTGCTGGCGCCGGTGTACGCCAGATCGCCTGCGTCGAGCAGCGCGGCCAGTGGTTTTTCGTAGCCTTTTGGTACGCCGCTGATGTCGGCGTAGAGCTGATGGTTATCGGTTTTGACCCGTACTTTGGCCGCGCCATAACCATCGCGTTGCACGCTTTGGGTCAGGTAATGCTCGACGGTCTGCTCGAGCGTCCAGTTGCGAAAGCAGATCACATTGCAGTTGTTGGGGTAGGCGAACAGCCGGGTGACGCGTTCGGTGCTGCCCAGCTTCAGATCGACATCGGCATGGACGGCGGCACTCAGGGTGAGGGCCGCCAGGGTGAGTCCTGTGAGTTTTAACATGCTCAGATCCTTTTCAGCGTGGACCCGCGTGAGTCGCGGGTCACCGTACTAAAGCAGATCGGCTGGTCATCGTTTAGCTGAACCGCAGCTGAGTCAGGTGATATTCAGGAAAGTAAATCTGGCACGCCAGGTCGAGGCCGACCATCACCAGCAAGAACGCCACTTGCAGCGGGCTGAGATACGCCCAATGCAGCGCCGTCAGCCATGGACGACGGGCACGAAGTTCTGGGTCGAGTTCGCCGATGCGCCGTGTGTGCACGAAACCGATCAGCATAAAACCGACGTACGTCACGATCCCGAACCAACCCTGTAGCAGCGCAAACAGCAACAGCATGACGGCCTGCGGTGCGCCGTGGCGGATCAGTAACCAGCGCGTGTCCGGGTTCAAGCGTCGCGGAATCAGTTCTTCCGTCAGCCACAGGTCCTGGACAATAAAGTGGGAGGTGATCACCACCCACCAACTCAGCGCGAAGCGACAAAACGAGAACGGAGCGAGGGCGACAATCAACGGTATGCCGATGCTGTAGCCGACGGAGTTGTGGTTGGAGGGGAAAAAAAACAAATACAGTGCCAAGGCGAAGCCCGCCCAGACTAGCAGCCAGGTTTCGGCCGCGATGGGGCGTGGTAAAAAACGCCGCCAAAAAAACACATCGGTGCGCGGCAACCGCAAGAGCAACTGCGGATACCGCCACTTGAGGGTGTGCGCAAGGTCGTGGCAGGCCTGCCATTCATCCTGGCCGAAGCCGTCAATCATCTGTTTCTGTTGTTGGGGCCGCATTGGGTTCATCAGCAAATGCGCGGCCTGAGCATCGGCAGTCCAGTTGCGGCCATCTCGTGCCTTGGCGCGCTGGTTTTCGTAAAAGCTTTCCTGGTTGCAGCGCTCAATCAAGGCCTGCCAGATCGATGCCGGTTCCGGATGAATGCCTTTTTTGTCATCCCAGCCAAACACCTGTCCGACACGGTCGAACAGCGGCAGGCTCCATTCGGTGTCGTTGAACAATTGCAGGATGATTCGCTGCCATTCCTGGCGTCGATCGAACACCTGCAGCCAGGGTTGGGCGGTGTAACTTTTCAGTTGCGTGAGAAACTCTCGCTCTTTGCCGGCTTCAAGCAGTTCCTGCAAGGCTTGTCGATATTCCTGCAACAAACCGCTGGTGAGTGCGTCTTGCTGCTCCTCGGTCATGGCGACGTTTTGCCAGGGGGCTAGCCAGTCCAGATGTTCCACGGCCCAGTTGGCAATCGAACGGCGCAAACCCGGATGATCGAAGCAAAGCCGCAGCAGCAACTGCTCAAACGCTTGAGTGCATTGCTGGTGTCGGGCTTGCTCCCAACGCTCGGGCAAGTTCTGCGCCGTGAGTCCTTCCAGTAGCGCTCGTGCCGCTTGTTCCTGCGGCGCGATGACCGGTTCGTCGTGAAGGAGGAGGGGATCCAGCGGTTTAAGGTACAGCGGCCGTATACGAGGTGGATTCAGCGGTTCGATGTTCAGGGGCCGAAGGCGAGGCGGGTTCAGCAGTTCAATGTTCAGGGGCCGAAGGCGAGGCGGGTTCAACGGCTCGAACTTCAATGGCTTCAGGTCAAGCACCTCGGCCCACGCCGGCAGATTGACGTGCTCCGGTTGCGTGAATACCTCGGTGGGTGTTTCAGTCGTCGCGACTTCAACCTCTTCAATCGAGTTTTCGGCTCGCCAATGCGCTATCCCCAGCGCCGCTTCATACGCTTCGCGCAAGCGCTGAAAACCGGCTGGATCTTCATCGGGCCTGAACGTTTTCAGCAGCTTTGCATAGCTGCGTTTGATGCTGCGGGCATCGGCGTCTTCGGGCAGTTGCAGGAAAGACCAGCAATCCATGTCGCGGCTCCTTATTGCCAGAGGCCGCTGTCGAGGTTGCTCAATTGCAGGGTCAGCTCGCTGCGCGCCTCACGGATCCGGCGTTCGTCCTGGGACTCCAGCACGCTCTGGAATTGCCGGGCCCACTGACCAATCTGGTCACGCATCTGCCCCAGACTTTCCTGATACAGACGCTCAAGGCGTGCCGTCAACACGGTGTTGACCTGCTGATCACGAGGATGGATCTTCAGCAACGCCAGGCCCTGCAAGCGCTCTTGAATCTCTTCGGCGGTGAGTACGCCGGGATTGTTCTCGATCACCAACGAATGCAAGTCGCCGGTCAGCGGCACGACCACCTGAGCTTCCAGCAGGCCGTTGTTGTCGTAGGTGAAGCGCACGTCCAGCGCCACTTCACCGGCCTTGCGTTTAGGCACTTTGATGTCCAGTTCACCCAGCGCGACGTTATCTTTGACCAAGCGGCTCTCGCCTTGAAAGATCTTCAGTCGCACGCATTCCTGGTTGTCTTGCAGGGTGTAAACGGTTTTGACCCGGCTCACCGGCACGATGCTGTTGCGCTCGATGATCGGCAGGTAATGGCCACTTTCGAATTGCTGGCCAATTTGGGTCGAGGTCTCGATGCCCAAGGTGTAAGAGCAGACGTCTGTCAGCACCACTTCTTCCAGCGCGGCGGAGCGGGCTTTCAGTGCCGCTTGAATAGCTGCGCCGTGGGCCACCACTTCGTCCGGGTCGAGGCTGATGGACGGGAAGCGGCCAAACAGTCCCGCCGCGAGTTTGCGCACCAGCGGCATGCGTGTCGTGCCGCCTACCAGCAGGATTTCGTCGAGATCGCTGACCCGAATGCGCGCATCTCGCAACGCGCGTTCGATCGGTGTGCGCAAGCGTTCAAGCAGCGGCGTGTAGAGGGTGGCCAGTTGCTGTTGGGTGATGGTCTGCGACCATTGTTGGCCATCCACCCGCAGGCTGAACTCCACACTGTTTTCCTGGCCCAGGGCTTTGCGCACGCGCTCGGCTTCGCGCCGTAATGGCTGGATAACGCTGGCGCGGTCCGGGAAGTTGTCGGTGGTGCGATGGTGGTCAAGAAAGTGCTCAAGCAGCACGCTGTCGAAATCCTCACCGCCCAGAAAGTTGTCGCCGGCGCTGGCGCGCACTTCCATCACACCGTCGAAGAGCTCCAGGATCGACACGTCGAAGGTGCCGCCACCGAGGTCGAAAACCAGGAACGAGGTTTCCTTGTCGCGTTGATGCAACCCATACGCCAGCGCTGCCGCCGTCGGTTCGTTGATCAGTTTTTCAACCTTCAAGCCGGCCAGTTCCCCGGCAATGCGCGTGGCTTTGCGCTGGGCATCGCTGAAATAGGCCGGGACGCTAATGACCGCTTCATGCACCGTCTCACCGAAGGCCCGTTCGACGTCTTCCTTCAGGCTCTTGAGCACCAATGCCGAGAGCTCTTCGGGGCGGAATGTCCTGTCCCCGAGGCGCACTTCGGTGGCGCTGCCCATGTGGCGCTTGAACAGTGACGCGGTTTGGCGCGAGTGGGTGTGCAACCGCTCACGGGCTGCCTGGCCGACCAGCACCCGACCCTGATCATCGAGACCGACCACGCTCGGTGTGAGGAACTGGCCCAGGGCATTGGGCACCAACTCGCTCGACTCGCCCCGCCAAACGGCGACGAGGCTGTTGGTGGTCCCCAGGTCAATCCCTACGATCATCACGTGAACTCCCTTTGCGGTTTGCAAAAAACTGAAACAGTTAATATCCGTCCAAGGATATTACTGGAGCAGTGGAGCCGGCAAAGGAAAGTAGTGGCACTGAGCTATTATTTTACATAGCTCAGTGCATTGATCGGGCTCAAGGCATCACCGGCGCCGTATACGTCAGCGTCGTGCCCAGCGCCCATAGCAGAAACAGCACCAGCGGCGTGTGCACCAGCAACTGCACAAACGAAAACCCGATCAGGTCACGCGCCTTCAATCCGAGCACGCCCAGCAGCGGCAGCATGTAGAACGGGTTGATCAGGTTCGGCAGGGCTTCGGCTGCGTTGTAGATCTGCACGGCCCAGCCCAAGTGGTAATTGAGGTCGGTGGCCACTTGCATGACGTATGGCGCTTCGATGATCCACTTGCCGCCGCCGGACGGGATGAAGAAGCCGAGAATCGCCGAGTACACGCCCATCAGCACCGCATAGGTGTCGTGGGAGGCGATGCTGACGAAGAAGGTCGAGATGTGGTGTGCCAGGGTCTGGGCATCAGCGCCTTTGACCGTGGTCATCAAGGCGGCGATCGAGCCGTACAGCGGGAACTGGATCAGCACGCCGGTGGTGGTCGGCACCGCGCGGGCCACGGCATCGAGGAAGCTGCGCGGGCGCCAGTGCAGCAGCGCGCCGAGCATCAGGAACAGGAAGTTGTAGGTGTTCAGCCCGGAGATGGCACTGAGCAACGGTTTGGTCGAAAACTCGTGAAACAGCCAGCCAGCTGCCAGCAGCACCAGCAAGAGGGTCAGCAGCGGGCTGTATTCCAGCCATTCGCCGGGGCGAGTGCGTGGTTGCAGTGGCGGCAGATTGAAACTCGGGTCGACGCCACAGGCTTTGGCGTCTCGGGCCGTGTTGGGGCCTGGTGCGGTGGCGTAGGCAACGATCAGCGAGACCACGATCAGCGCCAGCAGCATTACACCGGACTGCCACAAAAAGATCGTTTGGGTGAAGGGAATGACTCCGGTGATCGCCAGGATAGACGGCGGCAGGCTGGCCGGGTTGGCTTGAAGTTGTGCAGCGGAGGACGACAGGCCCAAGGCCCACACCGCACCAAGACCCAGATAGACGGCAGCGCCGGCGGCACGGTAATCCATTTTCAGATCGGTACGGCGGGCGAGGGCGCGCACCAGCAAGCCGCCAAACACCAGCGACAGACCCCAGTTCAATAGCGAAGCGACCATGGAAATCAACGCCACCCAAGCCACGGCCGAGCGACCGTTTTTCGGAAGACGGGCCAGACGGTTGATCAGTTTCACCGCCGGCGGCGAACTGGCGACCACATAGCCGCCAATGACCACGAACGCCATCTGCATGGTGAATGGAATCAGGCTCCAGAAGCCGTCGCCGAACGCCATGGCGGCATCAGTCGGTTTGGCGCCCATGAACAGCGTGGCCACGGCGACGATGATCACCGCCAGCGCGGCAAATACCCAAGAGTCGGGGAACCAGCGCTCGGCAAAACTTGAGCAGCGCAGGGCAAAACGGGCGGAGCGGGTATCTTCGATAGCAGCAGCCACGGGAAAACCTCGAATTGTTATGTTTATTGTGGTCTTTCGGGCCATAGAGGCCCGTCTAGACAGATGCCAACAGTAAATCAACCGTTGCTGTTTTGTGACCAGGTTTCACCTAAACAGGACTATGGTCTAACGGCTTGTCCGAGGAAGCGTTTGCGTAGACCATGGGCGCCTTGGTTTTTTACCGGTTGCAGAGTTCTTTTTCATGACCGCCAACACCCCTTCGCGCCCGACGCCTTTTACCCGCTCGGACTACAAGACCCTCGGCCTTGCGGCCCTGGGCGGTGCGCTGGAAATCTACGATTTCATCATCTTCGTGTTTTTCGCCCTGACCCTTAGCCAACTGTTTTTCCCGCCAGAAATGCCCGAATGGCTGCGCCTGCTGCAAAGTTTCGGCATCTTCGTCACCGGCTATCTGGCGCGGCCGTTGGGCGGGATTCTGATGGCGCATTTCGCCGACCGACTGGGTCGCAAGAAGGTCTTCAGCCTGAGCATCCTGATGATGGCGCTGCCGTGCCTGCTGATCGGGATCATGCCGACCTACGCGCAAATCGGATATTTCGCGCCGCTACTGCTGTTGGCCCTGCGCGTTTTGCAAGGCGCGGCGGTGGGCGGGGAAGTGCCGAGTGCCTGGGTGTTTGTCGCCGAGCACGCGCCGGCCGGGCATCGCGGTTATGCGCTCGGTTTCCTGCAGGCGGGATTGACCTTTGGCTACTTGATCGGCGCCCTGACGGCGACCTTTCTGGCACAAGCGTTCACCCCGGCCGAAATCCTTGATTACGCCTGGCGTTATCCATTCCTGTTGGGCGGTGTGTTCGGCGTGATTGGCGTCTGGCTGCGCCGCTGGCTGAATGAAACCCCGGTGTTCATGGCGATGCAGGCCCAGCGCGATGCCGCTGTCGAACTGCCGCTGCGCACGGTCTTGCGCGAACATCGCCTGGCGATGTTGCCGGCGATGATCCTCACCTGCGTGCTGACCTCAGCGGTGGTGGTCTTCGTGGTCATCACGCCGACCATGATGCAAAAGACCTTCGGGATGACTGCCAGCCACACCTTCGCCTTGAGTGCATTGGGCATCGTGTTCCTCAATATCGGCTGCGTGCTCGCCGGTTGGCTGGTCGATCGCATCGGCGCCTGGCGCACGGTCATGTTTTATAGCCTGTTGCTGCCGCTGGGTATTGGCGTGCTTTATACCTGCCTGAACACTGGCGGCAACTGGATCGGTCTGGCGTACACGATTGCCGGTCTGAGTTGCGGCGTGGTCGGCGCGGTGCCGTCGGTGATGGTCAGCCTGTTCCCGGCGCGGGTTCGCGTTTCAGGAATTTCCTTCACCTACAACATTGCCTACGCCGCGTGGGCGAGTATCACACCGTTGTTGCTGATCGGCCTGATGCCGTGGAGCCCATGGATTTGCGTGATGTTCTGTACGGTCATGGGGGCCGTAGGCGTCGGCAGCGCGGCGTATTTTGGTGCGCGGATGCCCAGAGCCGGCCAATGCGCAGCGGCTGGCGCGATGTAATCGCAGGGTAGATCCCTCGCGTTGCAATTATTTTTGTAGGACAACCCTGAGGCACTCTTCAGAAAACACCCACAAGGCCGATGGCTAGGCTGCATCCCGCTCTATTTCCTGCCTATCGGTACCTTCCCATGTTCAACAAACGCTTGAAGCAGGAGCTGTCGGCTCTTCGCGAAGAACTCTCCAGCCTTCAGCAAGTGAAGGACAGCCTGGAAAGCGAGATGCTGGTCCTGACCCTTGATCCTGATGGGCGGATTCAGTCGGCCAACCAGAACTTCATCGGCGAAATGCTCTACAAGAGCGCCGACCTGGTCGGCCGGCACATCGAAGACATCGTCCCCGTGCATGTGAAGTCCGATGAATTCCACCGCCGCTTCCAAAACGCGCTGACCCGCGGCGAGCATTTCGCCGGGGCCGTTCGCTTGCTGCGTGGCAATGGCCAGGAAGCGTGGTTGCGCTCGATTTTTCAGCCAGTGCGCTCGGCGGATGGCCGGATCAAACACTTCTCGCTTTACTCCAGCGACCTGACCCGCACCATCGAAGCGTCTCGCGAGCACGAGAACCTGATCGGCGCGCTGGTGCGTTCAACGGCAGTCATCGAGTTCGATCTGGACGGCAACGTGCTGACAGCCAATGATCGGTTCCTCAGCGGCATGGGTTACAGCCTGGCGCAAATCAAAGGTAAACATCACCGCACGTTCTGTGATCCGCAGGAATTCAACAGCACTGAATACCAGGATTTCTGGCGCCGCCTGAACGCCGGTGAGTTTGTCGCCGGCCGTTTCAAACGCTTCGACAGCCATGGGCGTATGGTCTGGCTGGAGGCCTCTTACAACCCGGTGGTCGACGCCAATAACAAACTCTACAAAGTGGTGAAGTTCGCCACTGTGATTACCGATCAGGTCAATCAGGAGAACGCCGTGGCGCAAGCGGCGAACATCGCCTACAGCACCTCTCAGCAGACCGACCAGAGCGCCCAGCGCGGCACGGCCGTGGTGACTCAGGCGGTGGATGTGATGCGCGACCTGGCGAAGCACATGCAAACCGCGGGCGATGGCATCGAAGCCTTGAATGAGCAATCGCTGGTGATCGGCACCATCGTCAAAACCATCAGCGGTATCGCTGAACAGACCAACCTGCTGGCGCTCAACGCGGCCATCGAGGCGGCTCGGGCTGGCGAACAGGGCCGAGGGTTTGCCGTGGTCGCAGACGAGGTTCGACAGTTGGCCTCTCGCACCAGCCAGGCCACCGATGAGATTGTCGGGGTTGTGCGTCAGAACCAGGAGATGGCGCGCAATGCCGTGGCCCTGATGACTGACGGCAAGCTCCAGGCCGAACAAGGCCTGGCGCTGGCGGCGGAGGCGGGCACAGTGATCGTCGAGATTCAGGACGGTGCGCAGAAAGTGGTGAACGCGGTCGGGCAGTTTGCCAATCAGCTCGCGACTTGATGCCAGCGCGGTGGAAATCGCTACAATCGGCTCTTTTCAGGAGCAGACACCATGAGCGCTTCCCACCGCCGGCCGGTTCCTTTGCCCAAGGCTTACCGTTTGCTCAATCACGGGCCCACCGTACTGGTGAGCGCAGCCCATGAAGGTCAGCGCAACATCATGGCCGCCGCCTGGGCCATGCCGCTGGATTTCGAACCGCCGAAAATTGCCGTGGTGCTGGATAAATCCACCTGGACCCGGCAACTGCTCGAGGCCTCGGGGACGTTCGTGCTGAACGTTCCTTGCGCGGCTCAAGCCGATATCACGCAGACCGTTGGTTCGACATCAGGCCTGGAATTGACCCAAGGCCAAGGCCAGGACAAGTTTCAGGCTTATGGCTTGCAAACTTTCAGTGGCGAATTGATTGACGCGCCGATGCTCGAAGGCTGCGTTGCATGGCTGGAATGTCGACTGCTGCCGGAGCCCAACAATCATCAGCAGTACGATCTGTTCCTGGCTGAGGTGATTGCCGCTCAGGCCGATGAGCGGGTATTCAGCGACGGACGCTGGCACTTTGAAGGGCAGGATGCATTGCGCACCCTGCACCATGTGGCAGGCGGGCATTTCTTGACAATCGGCGACCCGGTGGACGGCAAGACCCTGGCGTAAACCCGCCAGGTTCACACCCAGACGTCATTCAATGCGGTCCGTTCGCCACCTTCGCTGCCGGTATTCAGCACACCCTTGGGCTCGATCAGCAGCAACTTTACTTCCTGATCGGCAGACGGTTTGTGCTCGACGCCCTTGGGCACCACGAACATTTCACCGGCATTCACCAGCACGTGGCCATCGCGAAAGTCGAGGCGCAATTGCCCTTCGATGACGATGAAGGTTTCGTCGGTTTCCAGGTGATCGTGCCAGATGAAATCCCCTAGCAGCTTTACTACCTTGAACTGATAGTCGTTCATTTCGGCGATGACCCGAGGCGCCCAGTGTGCGTCGATCCGGGCGATTTTTTCAGCGAAGTTCAGGCTTTTGTAAGCGCTCATGAAGCGGTTCTCCAGGTTGATCGTGAACCCACGATAACCCGCGTATCGGTCAGCTTCTTGTACGATTGTGCGTGGCTCAGCGACGGTGCATTTTCATCCAGCGAGCCGGCGACAGGCCGTAGGTTTTGCTGAATTGCCGGGTCATGTGGCTCTGGTCGGTGAAGCCGGCAATCAGCGCGGCACTGACCAGTGGCTGGCCCTGGATCAGCAGCGAACGGACCAGGTCCAGGCGTCGCATCGTCAGGTATCGATAGGGGCTGGTGCCAAACAGAAGGCGAAAGTCGCGTGACAGGCTCCACCGATCACGACCGCTGTGGTGCGCCAGTTCCTCCAGGGTCACAGTGCGATCGAGTGCGCTGTGGATGAACTCCCGCGCACGTTCGGCGGCCACGTAATCGAAGGATTGGCGCGGGACGCCGGTCGCTCCCGAAACGCTGCTCAGGGCTTGCGCCAGATCGTACAGCGCGTCCTGTTCTTCCAACGGGTCGAGCGGGCAATCGAGGCTTCGCAGCAGCACATCGGTGGCGGCGAACAGGCGAGGGTCAGTCGATAGTCCGGTCTTGATGAACGGCAGCGGCTGACCGCCGAGCATCTGCTGGATCAGCGCCGGTTCGATGTACATCATTCGGTATTTGAAACCGGCCTCGGTGCCGGCCTCTCCATCGTGGACTTCGTCCGGGTGCAACACCAGGGTCCCGCCCGGCAGGCTATGGCGCCATCCTCCTCGGTACTGAAAGCTCTGCACGCCGGCCAGGGTTCGGCCGATGGCGTAGGTGTCGTGACGATGAAGGTCGTAGCCGTGGCCGGAAAAAAACGCTTCGAAACGCTGCAGCCCGCCGACGTCGGGCGCGCGGTGGAACCAGTCGATGGGGAGCGTCTGCTTGGCCATGGTGTTGTGTCTTGAGCGCGATGAAGAACACGTTAACCCAGTGGTTGACCCTCTGTCTTCCCACCGATAAAACGCGTCCGTCGGGTAGAAAACCCTAGGCAAATGTTGCAAGGTTCCCTCTGCTGTCCGGTACACAGTGAGTGGCCAATCGTTGAGGTGTCTTGAATGAGTAAATTGCGGGTAGGCATTATTTTTGGCGGTCGTTCGGCGGAGCACGAAGTATCGCTGCAATCGGCGAAGAACATTGTCGATGCACTGGACCGCTCGCGCTTCGAGCCGGTGCTGATCGGCATCGACAAGCAAGGCCACTGGCACCTCAACGACCCTTCGAACTTCCTGCTCAATCAGGAAAACCCGGCGCTGATCGCCCTCAATCAGTCCAATCGTGAACTGGCGGTGGTGCCGGGAAAAGCCAGCCAGCAATTGGTGGAAACCACCGGTCAGGAACTGCTGGGCCACGTCGATGTGATCTTCCCGATTGTCCACGGCACCCTGGGTGAAGACGGTTGCCTGCAAGGCCTGTTGCGCATGGCCGACTTGCCCTTTGTCGGTTCCGACGTGCTGGGTTCGGCGGTGTGCATGGACAAGGACATCAGCAAACGCCTGCTGCGTGACGCCGGGTTGGCGGTCACGCCGTTCGTCACCCTGACCCGCGCCACGGCGGCGCGTATCGGGTTCGCCGAGGTGCAGGGCAAGCTCGGCCTGCCGTTGTTCGTCAAACCGGCGAACCAGGGTTCGTCCGTGGGCGTGAGCAAGGTCAACGACGCAACCGAGTACGAAGCGGCTGTGGAGCTGGCCCTGGGTTTCGATGAAAAAGTCCTGATCGAATCCGCCGTCAAAGGCCGTGAGATCGAGTGTGCAGTGCTTGGCAACGAAGACGCTATCGCCAGCGGGTGTGGTGAAATCGTGGTGAGCAGCGGCTTCTATTCCTACGACTGCAAATACATCGATGACCAGGCGGCGCAGGTCGTGGTGCCGGCAGACATCAGCGTGGAGGCCAGCGAACGCATCCGGGCGTTGGCCGTCGAAGCGTTCCAGCTGCTGGGTTGCTCCGGGCTGGCGCGGGTCGATGTGTTCCTCACCGACAGCGGCGAAGTACTGATCAACGAGATCAACTCGTTACCCGGCTTCACCCGAATCAGCATGTACCCCAAGCTCTGGCAGGCCACCGGCATGACCTACAGCGAACTGGTCAGTCGTTTGATCGATCTGGCGCTGGAAAAGCACCAGCGGCGACAGGTTTTGAAGATCACGCGCTAAGCTGTTTATTCCAGCGTCGTACTCAATCCCGGGTTTGAAGCGTGGAGGTAGCCGAGTGCGTCGTTGCGTCACACAACGTTATCCGGAATGATGGGTTAAGTTGTATACAATAATTTTCATTCAGGGAGACAAAACGTGAAAGTCAGCGCGCGTAACGTATTCAAAGGCACCATCAGTCAACTGCAGCCGGGCGCGGTCAACGCCGAAGTCTCGCTGAAACTCCCGGGCGGCAACGAATTGGTCGCCGTGGTGACCATGCAAAGCGTGAAAAACCTGGGCCTGGCGGTCGGCAAGGAGGCGGTCGCGCTGGTGAAGGCGCCGTGGGTCATGCTGATGACCGAGTCCAGCGACATTCGTCTCTCGGCGCGTAACTGCCTGGAAGGCATCGTCACCAATGTCACCGATGGCGCGGTGAATGCCGAAGTGGTGATCAAGCTCGATGGCGGCAGCGAGGTTTATTCAATCGTCACCCGTGAAGCGGTTGCAGAGCTGGGCCTGGCTCCGGGTGTGAGTGCGACGGCGGTGATCAAGGCGTCGCATATTATTTTGGGTGTGCCGGCCTGAAGCGTTTGCGTGTAGGAAAAGCCTATACGCGACAACCGATAAGAATGTGAAACCTGTAAAAAAGGGCCTACCTTGCGGTAAGCCCTTTTTCATTCTCACGTACGAATCAATCCCCCAACGCTTCCCCCTCACGCCGCGGATCGGCCCCTCCGGCCAGCGACGCATTCCCCTGTGCATCCTTCACCCGGACAATCGCCTGGGTGCCGCTGGTCATGTCGATCTCACTCACGCTGTGCCCCTTGTCCTTCAGCGCCTGAATCAGCTCCGCGCTGAACTGCCCCCGTTCCAGTTCGGTCGGGCCGTTGCGGCTGCCGAAGTTGGGCAGGTTGATGGCGGCTTGTGGGGCGAGGCTCCAGTCGAGCAGGCCGAGGGTGGTTTTGGTGACGTACTCGATAATTTGCGAGCCGCCGGGAGAGCCGAGGGTGGCGAGGAATTCACCGCTCTGACGATCGAAGATCAGGGTCGGCGCCATGGACGAGCGCGGGCGTTTGCCAGGCTCGACTCGGTTGGCAACTTTTTGCCCGTTTTCTTCGGGGATGAACGAGAAGTCGGTCATCTCGTTGTTGAGCAGGAATCCCTGGACCATCACGTGCGAGCCAAAGGCCGATTCAATGGTGGTGGTCATGGATACGGCGCCGCCTTCGTCATCCACTGCCACCACTTGTGAGGTGGAAATGCGTAGCGGTGAACGGTCCGGTGCATAGGCGACTTGAATGCCTGGCGGGGTGCCGGGTTTGGCCGTGCCCATGCTGTGGTCACCGATCAGGGCGGCGCGGCTGGCCAGATAAGTTGGGTCCACCAGCCCTTTGACCGGCACGGGCACGAAGTCGGTGTCGGCGACGTACTGTGCGCGGTCGGCGTAGGCCAGGCGCTCGGCTTCCGAGATCAGATGCACGGCTTCGGGGGCGGGTTCGGTGCCTGCCGGTTTGTCAGTCCTGACCGGTTTTAGCGGCGCGAGGGCAAAGCGTGGGTCGCGGTTTTCCAGAGCCTGCAAGGTGCCGAGGATCTGCGCCACGGCGATCCCGCCGGACGATGGCGGCGGCATGCCGCAAATCTGCCAGCGTTTGTAATCGGTGCACAGCGGCGCGCGTTCCTTGGCCTTGTAGCCTTGCAGATCGTTCAGCGACAGGCTGCCGGGGTTAGCGTGGCCCTGAACCTTGGCGACGATCTCTTGCGCGACAGCGCCTGTGTACAACGCGTCAGGCCCTTCCTTGGCAATGCGTTTCAGCACCGCGGCCAGTGCCGGATTCTTCAACAGCGTGCCGGCAGCTTTCGGGCTGCCATCCGCGTTCATAAAGTAGGCCACCATGTCTGGCGAACTGCGCATGGACGCATCCGAAGCGATCAGTTGATGAAGGCGCGGCGAGATGGCGAAGCCTTGCTCCGCGAGTTTGATGGCCGGCTCGAACAGCTTCGACCACGGCAGGCGACCGTGTTTGCGATGGGCCAATTCAAGCGCCCGCAACACGCCCGGCGTCCCCACCGAGCGCCCCCCGATCTGCGCCTGGGTAAACGCCATCGGGGTGCCGTCGGTCTGTAGGAAAAGCTTCTCGGTGGCGCCGTGCGGTGCGGTTTCGCGACCGTCGAAGGTGCGCACCGCCTTGCCATCCCAGAGCACGATCAACGCGCCGCCACCAATGCCGGAGGATTGCGGCTCGACCAGCGTCAACACCGCTTGCATCGCAATCGCAGCATCAATTGCCGAACCACCCTGGCGCAGCATCTCCCGGCCGGCTTCAGCCGCCAGTGGATTAGCCGCTGCTGCCATGTGTCTGGACGCGTGGCGGGTTTGCAGGTCGGTGCGATAGCCAGAGGCGACTTCCGGAGCGACAGGCAAGGTCAAGGAGGGCGGAGAATGACAAGCAGCGAGGGTTAACGCGGCGGCGATCAACGAAAGGGTTGAAAGGCGAAGGGTTGAGAACATGTTGGGGCACTCCGTCCGTGGGAAAGTTACCGGGACTTTATCGGCCGACTCGGCATGGCGCAAACCAAGGCCTACAGTAAAGCTGCATTTGCCCTTCAGGAGTCGAAGGATTTTCTGTAGGGTCGAGCGCAACAGATTGGCCAGAAGATCAACAAGAGGCAGACATGCAGACCGAGTTCCCCACCCAGCCAAGTTACCGCACCCAGCGCGAACAGTTCATCGCGGCAGCCACCGCGGCCGGTGCGACGTTGACCGAGTACCCGCATCCGCTCAAGGGGCCTTTCGGTGAGTCGTTGAGCACCGATGTGGCGGTGCTGGGCGATCCGGGCGCCAAGCGGTTGCTCATCGCGTTGAGTGGCACCCATGGCGTCGAAGGCTTCTACGGGTCGGGTTGCCAGATCAAATGGCTGCAGGAGTTGGGCAAGCGCTCACTGCCGACTGACGTCGCCGTGGTGTTCATACACCTGATTAATCCTTGGGGCACCGCGTGGCTGCGCCGGGTCAACGAGGACAACATCGACCTGAACCGCAATCACCTGAACTTCGAGCGTGCGTTGCCGGACAATCAGGCTTATGCAGCGCTGCATGAGATCTATGCCTGCACCGAACTGCAAGGTCCTGAGCGTGAGCGTACCGATGCCTTGCTCGACGAGCAGATTCGCCAGCATGGCTGGCCGGCGGTGATGTCGATTGTCGAGGGCGGTCAGCACAGTCACCCTGATGGCCTGTTTTACGGCGGGCTGGCGCCAAGCTGGTCGAACCGCACATTGCACGCGATCATGCAAAAGCACATGGCCCATGCCGATGTGGCCATGTGTTTCGACTTGCACACAGGGGCCGGTGAGTACGGTCATCCGATGTTGCTGACGATCACCGAAACGGCTTATCCGGCCCTTCCAGACGCGCAGGCCATTTACGGCCCATGGCTCTATACGCTGCTGACCGGCGCCGACACATTGAGCGAAACCGGCGTGGCGGCCACGGCGACCGGCTACACCTCGCAGGCGTTGGTCGATGCCTTGCCCCACGTACGGCTGATGCCGTTTGTCATCGAGTGTGGGACGTATCCGGGCGCGGACGTGCATCGCCATTTGCGCGATGACCACTGGCTGCATCTGCATGGTAATCCGAGTGATGCCGTGGGGCGCGGGATCAAGCTGAATCTGCTGGAGCAGTTCTATCCGGCAGACAGCGACTGGCAGGCGATGGTCTGGCTGCGCACCTGGCAGATTTGGGAGCGGGCGCTGTCTGCACTGCCGACGATTCGCACCTGACGCGGATGACCTTGAACCCTTGCGGTTCAAGGTACTTTTCTCGAGGCATAAAAAAACGGCCTACCTTTCGGTAAGCCGTTTTTAGTACTTGGTGGCTACACAGGGACTTGAACCCCGGACCCCAGCATTATGAATGCTATGCTCTAACCAACTGAGCTATGTAGCCAAGTGGCGCGCATTATTGGCTTGGAACGATGATGTGTCAAGCGTAAATCTAAAATATTTCTCTACGCTTTCAACCGCTTATCCTCCTGACCCGAAAAATCGGGCCAGGGGAGGGTGTTAACCGAGCTGAAATCTCCCGGTATTTGCGCTCAGGGCCTTGCTGCCCTGGCTCAAGGTATCTGCTGCCAGGTTCACCGCCCGCGCGCCTTCAAGCAACCTCACTGCCGCCTGATCGACTTGCTGGATGTTGCCGCTGACCTCATCGGCGGTACTGGCCTGTTCTTCCACGGCGGTCGCAATCTGCGCCAGAGTGTCAGTCACGCCTTGCACCGCATGGGCAATTTCGCCAAGGCGTTCGCCCAGGCCGGTGACCGACTGGGCATCACTTTGTGCCTGGCTACAGGCTGCTTCCATCAGGCTGACCGCCTCATTCACGGTACTGCGCAGGCTGTCGACCGTGCCGGCGATTTGCGCGGTGGAAGACTGGGTGCGTTGCGACAGGCTGCGCACTTCATCGGCGACCACGGCAAAACCGCGACCTTGTTCGCCTGCGCGAGCCGCCTCGATCGCAGCATTGAGTGCCAACAGGTTGGTTTGTTCGGCGACCCCGCGAATGGTGTCCACCACCAACTGAATCTGTTGCCCTTGTTCACTGACCCTGCCCAGTGCCGCGGCGGTGTCGTTCAAGCGTTGATTGAGCTGCTGAATGCTGGCGGTCGTGCGCTGACTGTCTCGACTGCTGTCGGCGGCAATGCGCTGGGTGTGCTGAGCGCTGCCTGACGCCTGTTCACAGCTCTGGGCGACCCCTTGAGAAGTAGCCGCCAGTTGCGTGGCCGCAGCGGCGATCTGGCTGATTTGCAATTGCTGCGCTTCGACTTCGCCGAGTGCGCCACTGGAGTGCTGATTGAGCGTGCGTACGGCGTTGCTCACTTGCAAGGTTTCGTGATCGACCCCCAGCAAGCTGTTGCGCAATTGCACCACGGCGACGTTAAGGGCGGTGCTGATGGCCGCCAGTTCGTCACGGCCCTGCACCGGGGCTTGCAGGCTCAGATTGCCGTCACGCAAGGCTTCGGCCAGCAGCGTGATACCGCTGGCGCTACGACGGATCGAGGCTTGCAGGCAGATAAACAGGTACAGCGCGGCCAGGAGCAGACAGCCAAAGATGGTCGCCACCACAATGAATTGCCGAATCGCCGAGCCGTGGTAGTAATACAGGCGCTGATCCAGCGACGTCAATGACTGCTGGCGCAACGCGGCGAGGTCGGTGAGCAGGGCGTCCAGGTTGCGTTCGAACTCTTCCGGCTTGAGCGTAATGCTGCCGCCGAACACCCCGTCATCCAGGACTTTCAGGCTCGCGTCCAGGTGTTTCAGGTTGTCATGGTATTGCCCGGCCCAGCTTTGCAAAGCACTTGGCAGGCGGGCTTCCAGGAGCGTGGCGGTTTTCACCAGTTGCTCCCGGGCATCACCGATACGGCTGCGCAAATCACGCAGTTGCAGACGACTTTGCAACGTGAACTGTCCCGAGACAACAGACGCCTGACCCACGCTGGCCAGGCGGCCGACCCGTTCGATCAGGTCAGGCGCGTGTTGCGTCGAGATCTGCGTCAGCAGGTAGGTTTCCAGCCAGGGCGCGAGTGTCAGGCGATTGTCCATGGCGATCTGTTCACGCAGGGCTTGCAGTGCGCTCAAGGCGTTGGTGAAACGGTCGTAACCGTCTGGCCACCAGCCAACACTGCTCAGGCTTTTCGAGTCCAGGCCATTGAGGGCAGTTTGCAGGGCTTGATACCGGGTCAGCGTCTCGCCCTCGGCCCCTTCGGTTTTCAGTGCATTGCCCAGGTCCGACGTGGCTTGAGCGACGGCAGGCTGAACCGCATCAAACGCGCCCATCGCGGCGATGGTCGCCGGCGTCGGCTGGCGATTGGTTTCCGTGGCGCGCCAGCGAGCAGCGCGATCCCGCTGGGCGGCGAGCAGGTTGTCGAGCGCATCCAGCGCGAGCAACTGACGCACACCGGCACGTTCGCCGGAGATCAGATTGAGTTTGTCGCGATAATCCTGACCAATCATCCACAGGCTGCCCGTCAGCGGCAGGATGAACAGCAGAAACAACAGCTGAAATTTGCGTGCGAAGCCAAAACGCCCCAGCAACCCGATCCCCGGTGATAAAAAAGACATGCCCCATGACTCCTCTGGACACCACGCACCATCGGCGTGCGTCGAGGTCATTGCGACCGCGACATGTGCCCTTTTAAAAGGCCTCGAAAGTTCACCCTCGCCAGCTCTGTAGGCCGACTCTGTAGCGAAACTTCCCATTCTCGGTCCTCTTTGTAAGAGGCCCGCGTTGAAGGTGTTAAACAAGGCAAGATTCAGACCATGGCGTTGCGCTATCACCTATCGGCCGATGAAAGATTAGTTCGTTAGCTGGCTAAGGGGATGGCGTTGTCGCACCGAAAAATGGCACATTGATGCACCTGCCCGCATGCACCCATCTGCTATACGGAAATACTCATGGCTATCAGCACTACCCAGACCGGCACGACGTCGGCTCCCGCGACTTCACAAAGCAGCCCTCTAGTCATGCGCATCATCGGCGCGGTGGCGCTGGCGCACCTCATCAATGACCTGATCCAGTCGGTGCTGCCGTCGATTTATCCGATGCTCAAGGCCAGCTATGGCCTGACCTTTACCCAGATCGGATTGATCACGTTGACCTTCCAACTGACCGCTTCGCTATTGCAGCCGTGGGTCGGTTATTACACGGACAGACATCCCAAGCCCTGGCTGCTGCCCGCTGGCACGGTGTGCACGCTGATCGGCATTTTGATGATGTCGGTGGTTGGCACCTTCCCGTTGATTCTGCTGGCGGCGGGGTTGATCGGTATCGGGTCGTCGACCTTTCACCCCGAAGCATCTCGCGTGGCGCGACTGGCCTCGGGCGGACGATTTGGCCTGGCGCAATCGACCTTTCAGGTGGGCGGTAATGCCGGCTCGGCGTTCGGTCCGTTGTTGGCGGCGGCGATCATTATTCCTTATGGCCAGGGGCATGTGGCCTGGTTCGGATTATTCGCGGTGTTCGCGCTGTTCGTGCTCTACCGGATCAGCCGCTGGTACGCCAACCACTTGAGCCTGTTCAAGCTCAAACAAGGCCAGGCGGCGACTCATGGCCTGTCCAAGGGGCGGGTGACCAGTGCGCTGGTGGTGCTCGGTTTGCTGGTGTTCTCCAAGTATTTCTACATGTCCAGCCTCACCAGCTACTTCACGTTCTACCTGATCGAGAAGTTCGACCTGTCGGTGGCCAGTTCGCAGTTGCACCTGTTCCTGTTTCTGGGCGCGGTCGCGGCGGGGACCTTCTTTGGTGGGCCGATTGGCGACAAGATCGGGCGTAAGGCAGTGATCTGGTTCTCGATCCTGGGTGTGGCGCCGTTCACGCTGTTGCTGCCGCATGTCGACCTGTTCTGGACCAGCATCCTCAGCGTGATCATCGGTTTCATCCTGGCTTCGGCATTCTCGGCCATTGTGGTTTACGCGCAGGAACTGGTGCCGGGCAATGTCGGAATGATTGCCGGCGTGTTCTTCGGTTTGATGTTCGGCTTTGGCGGGATCGGCGCGGCGTTGCTCGGGCATCTGGCGGACGTGCACGGCATCGAATACGTGTACTTCCTGTGCTCGTTCCTGCCGTTGTTTGGTGTGTTGGCGATCTTTTTGCCGCGAACCAAAAAGGCCTGATAGCTCACCGTCCTGTAGGAGCAAAGCTTGCTCGCGATGGCCGTTACGCGATTTACCATTAGCACCGCGTTATCGTTCATCGCGAGCAAGCTTTGCTCCTACAGGCGCAAAAAAGCCGCGTATCAAACGCGGCTTTTTCTTGGGCGGGTGTTTTACAGGCTCAGGCACTGCTATTGCGGAAACTACCGGGTGTGATGCCCACTACTTTTTTGAACGCTCGGGTCATGTGGCTTTGATCGAAGAAGCCGCAGGTGAATGACGCTTCTGCGAGACTGGATCCGGTGCGCAGCAGTTTTTGGACCTGGGCGATTCTTTTCTGAATCTGATAGCTGTGGGGCGAGACGCCAACGCTTTTTTTGAACACCCGGATCAGGTAAAGAGGGTCAAGGTTCACCAGTTGCGCCAGTTCTTCCAGAGACAGATGTTTGTCGAACTCGTCTTCGAGCTTCCTCTTGATCCTTTGCACGGCGTGCTGCTCAACCGCACTGACGGGTTCGATGGGCGCTCCGCTGCGCTCGAAGAGCTGCGTCACCAGATCCAGCAGGATCGTTTCCCGTTCAAGGCTGGAGGGCGATTTTTCAATGATTTGATGTTGATGCAAAAAGGTCCGGGCGAAGTCGGGGGCCTGGCTCAGCGCTGTTTGAAAAAGATGAATATGATCGTCTGAAAAACGCCCTTGAAACACCATCCGATTGACCCATTCGGGGTCGATATAGAGCATTCGATACATCCAGCCCTCATCATGGCCTGGCAAGCCGTCGTGGATCTCCCCGGGGGTAATGGTGACCACACTGTCAGCGACGCCCATGTAGTAACTGCCGCGATAAAAAAGTTTTTCAACCCCGCTACTTATAACGCCGATAGCGTATCGGTCATGTGAATGTCGGCCGAAAGATTGAGTGCTGTAACGCGCAGATAGCAACTCACAGTCGCCTTCGGGTATACGCCAGAATTGAACAAAGTCCTTGTCTTTTTGAGGGGCTTTGTTGCGGCGACTTTTGTCCATGAATTGTCCAGTTTTGTGCAATACGTATGAAAAAAAGGTCGCTAAATTTAGCACCTGTTTCATAACACAAGCTAGGGGGTACGATGTCTACAAAACTGGTAGTTGGGGATTTTAATAAGTCTTCATGGTCATTTCGTGCGTGGCTGGTTCTTGTGACAGCGGATGTTGAATTTGAAACCCTTCAGATCAAACTGGAACAAAGCGACACCCGCCAGCGCATTCTGGAGCACTCGCCTTCCGGCAAGGTGCCGGCGCTGCTGCTTGATGATGTCGTCATCACCGACAGCCTGGCCATCAGCGAATACATTGCCGATTACTGTCCGGCCGCCAACCTTTGGCCCCGGGATTCAAGGGGCAAGGCTCTGGCACGCGCTGCTGCGGCAGAGATGCACTCCGGTTTCATCCACCTGCGCACGCAGATGTCGTTTGGCCTGAACACAGGCGACATCCCGGAAAGCCTGACCGCTGAGACGGAAGGGGAAATCATGCGGATATTCGCTATCTGGAACCAGCTCCGTGAGGTGAGTGGTTCAACAAAGTTTCTCTGCGGTGACTTCGGCATTGTGGATGCGATGTTTGTTCCGGTGGTGTTCCGCTTCCGTCGTTATGGTATTGCCATCCCTGCGCAACTGCAGGGCTATGTCGAAAATATTCTGGGTTTTTCACCGGTACAACAATGGTTGAAGTTGGCCGCGCAAGAAGTTTAAAGAGAGGTATTGTTGCTAACGCTTAATGCCAATTAATAGTAAGTGCATTTTGGCACATGGCAGAAAAGACCTTTGGGGATTTTCTGCTTTGTCGAATCTGATAGTTGCTCACCTGGGGAGTTGTGAGTACTCATAAAGTTAATGCCGGTCTTTATCAATGAGGTTTCTCATGGCGACTAATAACAATCGGGCAATCATTGAATTGACCGTCGGTGGACTGATGCTCAGTCTGTCTGCTCTAGCCGTCGCTTTCGCCCATATCGGCGCGGGTGGCGCAGGGTTCTATCGGATGGTGTTCGCCTCGATCCTGTTCTTCCTGCTGCTCAAGGTGCGCAAAACACCGGTGCTCCTCAAAAGTGCCAAGGCGCAGCTGTACACCGCGTTGGCTGGGGTGTTTTTGGCCATTGACCTGGTGCTTTGGCATCAGAGCATCTATATCGTCGGCCCGGGCATCGGGTCGATCCTGACCAACTGTCAGGTGTTCTTCATGACCCTGTTGGGGTTGTACCTGTTGAAGGAAAAACCTTCGATCTACTTCCTGGTCTCCATTAGCTTGGCATTTGTCGGGCTCTATCTGTTGTTGCTACCCGAGATGACCAGTGCGGTAGGGATCAAGGGCGTGGTGTATGGCGTGCTGTCGGGGCTGGCGTATGCCATCTGTGTGTATTTTCTGAAGATCAACACCCAATTGCCGGACGGCGGGGGTGACAAGATCGCACAGATGCTCAATTTGAGTCTTTGGGCGGCATTGGTTCTGCTGACATACGCGCTGGCAACTGGGGAAAGCCTGGCCATCGTGGATGGGCAAACCTTGCTGATGCTGATCATCTACGGGGTACTGGTGCAGTTTGTCGGCTGGTTGCTGGTCAACCGTTCGATCGGAGCAATCAGCCTAGGGTTGGCCGGTCTGATCCTGTTACTGGAGCCGGTGATCACCTATTTCATTGATGTCACCTTTCTCGGCAAGGCCAGCTCCACGCTGCAGATTTGTGGCGCGCTGCTGACTGTCTTTGCGGTTTATATCGGTTCAATCAAACCCCCTGAGAAAGCGCAGCCTTTGCCCGAGGCGACCTGACAAAAGGTTTATCACTGTGAGCCGTGACCCCGGTCAATACGTTACGCGCAGGCCCGCAAAGTTTGCGTGTCGTCGAGGAGAATGGTGATCCCAAGACGCAAAAATCCCCGTATCAGCAAGTGATTACGGGGATTTTCAGTCTATCGGGTTCCGTGTTAATCCACGGTCACCGTTACACGTTAAACCAGAAGTCATGGGGTGCAGACCTTATAAAGTCTAGGCTTTAGTACGGGTAAATTTACGTCATACCCGGTTTAGCGCCCGGTTTTGAAGCTGTATATGATTTTACTTTCACAGCGGTTGCGTTGCTCTCTGAACCGTCAACCACGTTAGAGTTAGAGTAGGTCCAAGGTGGCCATGGAGTCAGCCATACGGTAGCCCATCGCTTTGTAACCTGCCTGGCGCTTATCCCACATCCTCATCAGCGCGACATTACCCCCGTCAACGAAGTCGATCACTCGCACGTCGGCCTTATCGGTATGCGATCGATGCAACCGCCCCGCATATTGCTGAAGGATTCCCTTCCATGAGATGGGCATTGCCAGTACCAGCGTGTCCAGCGGCGGGTGATCGAAACCTTCACCTACTAGTTTTCCTGTTGCCAAGAGCACCCGTGGAGCATCAGGGGGAAGGGACTCAAGCTCATGCATACGGGAAATGCGCTGTTTCTTGGGCACTCGCCCATGAAGCGTGAAAAGGTTGTGCACGCGCTGCTTCAATTCTAATTCAAGGGCGTCCACATGTTCCGTCCGCTCCGTTAGCACTAGAACTTTTCTACCCTCGCTGTACGCCAGCTCAATCTCCGAGACGATTTTGGCTGTCCGCTCAGAGTCGTCGGCTAGACGCCGAAATATGTCCTGAATTCCAAAACCGTCGGGGACCACTATTGGTTTGGACAGCAATCGAGGCACGACAGATAGGTCATGAGGCGCATTCGCTGGTCGAGCAGCAGAATGTCGGATCGGTCCGCACTGCATGAAAATAATGGGCTGCTGCCCATCTCGGCGCACAGGGGTTGCCGTGAGTCCCAGCACGTACCGCGCGGTTGCGCTCCTCAGTAGTGCCTCGAATGACACTGCTGATAGGTGATGACACTCATCAACGATGATTTGGCCGTAGTTTTTTACCTGATCGCTGATCTCGCCTTTTCGCGATAAAGACTGCATTACGGCAATGTCGATGATGCCGGTAAGCTTCGCTTTTCCGCCCCCAAGAGTTCCAACGACACCATTCCCGACTCCCAAGAACGCCTGCAAGCGCTCTTGCCACTGCCTTAACAATTCCGTCCGATGCACAAGCACCAATGTGTTAACGCCACGTTTAGCAATCAAGGCAGCAGCACTCACCGTTTTACCGAACGCTGTCGGCGCGCAGAGGATGCCGGTGTCATGACTTAGCATTGTGCTGATCGCATCTTCCTGGTCGGGGCGCAGGGTCCCGAGGAAGCTCACGTCGATGGAATTGCCTGCGAAGCGTTCATCTTGAAAAACTGGGGTAATGCCGTTTTCTCTTAAAAGCTCCAGCACAGCATCCAAGCAGCCACGTGGCAGTGCAATATGTTTGGGGAAATTCTGGGCACAGCCGATGACCCTTGGCTTGTTCCACACCGACATACGCATGGCCTGAGCTTTGTAGAATTCGGGGTTTTGAAACGCAGCGAGCCGGACAAGCTGGTTTGCCAATGGCTGTGGCAATGCCGTTTTTTCAAAGTAAATCATGTTAGCCAGCGTGATGTTGGCGGACGCCGGTAACGGGCATGTCAATTTGCTTGATCTTGAGTCCCGACCTTTCCAAGGTTCTGCATCGCCTTCGTCATCAATATGGGTGACACCTATAGGATCCCGGTTACCCATCGCCTGGGTAACAACGGCCTGGATATCCTCTGGGTTCATCCGCTGAACCGATGCCAGGAAGGCCCACTGATCGGGATGAGGTTCAAGCGTGTCGTCTACAAAAACACTGTTGTTTTTGGCCCTGGCTCGCTTTTGCAAAGGGAGCGCGATGAGGTTCCCGAAGCCGCCCTTAGGCATATAGTCCTGATTTGGAAACAGTCGATCATAGGAGCTGAGCGCCAATTGGCGCGTGCGTTCACATGCATGACTGATGATTGCCGCACCGAGGCGGCGCGCATCATGAGCAGGGACATTTCGCTCGAAAAAAATCCAGCAGTGGGCCCCGTTACCTGAGCGCGATATTTCCAGTGCCACTGGGACGTCCAGTTCATGGCACGACTGAGCAAAAGCTTGGGTATCATCACGCCATTCGGCTTCATCGAAGTCGACAGCCAGAAAATAACAGGTGTCATCAGGAAGCAAGGGGTAGATACCAACAACCACTTCACCTGCTAGATGGCGATAGACCACCTCATCGGTCAGCGGAAGTAGCTGACGGTTACCGCAGTCGCCACATTTAATTCGGGGCTTCTCACAAACGCCAGGCTTCCATTCGTTTGCGCAAGCGGGTGCGTACCCTGATTTGCCTGCCTTGCTTTCCCAGCGGGTTGGATAAACGTCCGTCCTACCGCGAAACAAACTTCGGAATAGGGCAAGCTTTCCTTCAGTATCGAGTTGCTGTGATGGCTCTGCTTGGACAATCGCTATCTTGACTGGCTCAGCAGGCGGGCGCCAATCGATGCCATGAGCATCCAGCAAGGCAACTAATCTTGCATTCTCAGCCCTTAGCTTCGCCACCAGACTAGTGTCTATCACCACCTTCAGCCTCTACGTCTCAGATGAAGCTTGTAGCCTTGAGCTACAAACCCTCAGTCCATCAGTAAAACATAGGTTATCACTACAAGGTTTGGTTCAGGGGGCTCAAGAGGCCCGCCCTAACTACAATCAAATCGTTGGCTGGCGCAACCCGCCGGGGAGGGATATAGAACGCGCAGTTGCTGACACTCGGCTAGCGTTGAAAACTCCAGGATTTTCCTAGGCGCAGAGTGATCAAACTTGTGGTCAGCAGGTAGTAGTAGCGCGTCGATTTCGAGTTTGAGTTCATATGGTGGTTTAAAAACCAAACGAGATGTTTTCTTTGCCATGTCCATGGATTATCTCGGTTCCAGCGTTCAGAAATGGCTGCTTGAATAGTCTTGGCCTGGCGGATGTGACGTTCGCGTGTGGCATGTGCCCCGGTCAGCACCCCAGCAAGGAAAAGCTCCATATCGAATGCCGTGCTCATGCTCGGCCACCGATGTAAGCCGATACCACGTCGATACGACCGTGCCCCAATTCGCAGCTAATTTGTGCTCGGGCCTCCTGATCGAGGCGTCGGTCGAGCTGGTAGCAGCGGCCACCGTTGATGGGTGCGAGATGCTGGGTGATTTGCTCATAGCGTTCGCACGCATAGGCCGCCCGCAACTCGTGGAAGCCTTTGAGGTTGTGCGTATGGAGGATGTCCCGTGCCGGACGAACGATTCCCCGTTGGAAATCGAGGTAGCGTTCATCCGGTGCAAGCAGGTTGCGGCTACCCTCAGGCGAGACCTGTTCGGCAAACCTCAGAGCGTCACGAATATGCTCATCTACCGTAATCCAGCGAGGTGCCGAGGCACCTGAGCGGCCCCCTTTGGTGCCCTCTTGGATGTTGATCTTGCCGTAGTGTTCAGCCTCACGTTTTAGACGCGGTAGGTCGGCCAAAATGGCCTCGCGCAAGCGCATACCGGTGGCTCGCGCCAACTGAGCGATGGCCGCGGCGCGCGGCATTTTATGTTCGCAGAGCACGTCGACGATCCGCTTCACGTGTTCGCGGTCCTGGCCTTGCGGCTCCGAGCGACGAACACTGGTGCGCCGCATTCCCAGCGCCTTGCTCGGACTCGGCACTTTCACATACTGATCACCGCGCAGCGCGGCCATGGTTCGGTTCACGCTGGACAACCGGTTTTGCGCGGTGGCGATGCAGATAGCCCCTTGTTCGACTTGCTGCCGCAGATATCCGGCGTAGTCAAACAAGGTCTGCCGATCAATCTGTCGCGCATCGTTAAACCCTGGCCCATCCTCCGACCGACACCAGCGCACAAACGCCTGCCACCGATCACTGTGTGCTTTGACCGTGCCGTAATGCCCGCCGCCAAACATGTCGCGCAATGCTTGTGGTCCGGCATAACTCAGTTGCCGGCCCCATCCAAAATTTCGCCCGTCCCGTCTACCGACCAATGCCATGATCAAACTCCTCTTAAAGCCAAAACCCTTGAAACTTTCCCCACGTCATCCCGCCATGGATGTTGAGTGCTATCAGGGATCAAGGCCCCTGCGACCTGTGAGGGTTGTCCACTAACGCGGGACTGGCGGCTCTTTACGGCCAAGAGCTTGGGCATCTCATGATCTGGCCTCCTGAGCACTTCCGAGGAAGTGGGCGGGTGGAGGCTGCACTGGCCTGACGAGACCAATGCCGCGAGATCCTGAGTCGGGTGAAGGCAGTGATGCGATGACTGGGGCATGCCTGACTGTCAGTCAGGTACAGTCCATTCCGTGGGCTGCGGCACCATCATCGGCATCGCTGCTGTGGGTGAGCATTCGGTGTTTGTCATGCCGATTGTCACGAGGGGGAATGCCGCAAAGCCTTGTACGAGTTGGGCTGCAGCAGCGGTAGGCGCGTTCGTCTCTTCCTGGAAGTAAGAGACGAACGCAGGTTGGCGCAGTGAAATGGCCAAGCGGATAGGTTGCTGCAGGGCAGCCGGGTAGGGTGGGTTTTGCCGCAGTAGGCAAAGCTGAGAAGTAGGCATCCATCACATCGCTGTGACTGTGCGAGCCGCCGGACGCTAATCGCACTTGGGGGAGAACCACCACGGTGTGGCGTAGCCTTAAAGGTTCTGGCTACCTGGGTTGGGTGCTGTCAACGACAGCGGTCCTCAGGGCTTGATTTAAGCCCTGCCTGGCTGCGGGTCAATCGCTGTTTTTGATGCGCGTGGCGCCAGTTGAGGCCACTGGATGGTCCTGGAAATCGATGGCTTTCGGTGGAGGCCTAGCCGTTCGTCGGCTTTGTTATGTGAGCCCTCATGGCAGGGAATGCGGAGCCTTCCCTGCCATGAGGGCTTGGCCGGAAAAGCGTATTCGCGAGCTAGAAAAAGTGGCGACGGTCACCAATACTGTCGCCCCCTTCCAGCCTGTCGCTGGTGTCGCCAGTAGGTAGAACAGGTATTGGCTATGGATTGGCACTTCGATTGAAGGGCGTGATGTTGCTTTCGCCGAGAGTCCATACATCAAGCATGTCTGCCCACTGCTGCATCATCTTCGTACGATCCGCCAGGTACTCTGCATGGTTATAGGTGCGCCGAACCATATTGGGCTCTGCGTGGGCGAGTTGTCGCTCGATCCAGTCGGCGGGATAGCCCATCTCGTTGAGTCGGGTACTTCCCGTGGTTCTGGTGGCATGGGGGCTGTATTTTCCACTCCAGCCCAGGGCTTTGAGCATCTGCCGGAAGGAAGCCGTGACCATCGGTTTGGTTCGTTCATCACGGTGGGGAAATAAGTGCTCATATCTGCCTGTGATGGAATGCAGCGCTCGCAGCATGTCCATTGCCTGGGTGGGTAGAGGAACAATGTGCTCCTTGCGCTTTTTCATCCGCTCAGCGGGAATTCGCCAGCGACCGGCATCGAGATCAAATTCATCCCATCGGGCTTCCACTGCTTCGTTCGGTCGGCAGAGCACCAGCCACATTAGGCGGAATGCGGTAATGGTTTCGTGGCGACCGCAATGTCCTTCGACGTCCCTCAGGAGTTGACCAATTTCATCCGCCGTTAGCGGGCGCTTGTGCTGGGTTTTATTTGCCGGGAGTGCTTTGCGAACTGGATACACCGGATCGGTATCTGCTCGCAGCGTCGAAACCGCGAGTTCGAAGATGCCGGACATGCTGCGTTTGGCCTCTGCCGCGACCGTCAGGCCGTTTTTTTTCGCCGACGTGGTAAGCACATCCAGGATATGCGCTGGGGTGATGCTCTTGATTGGCCATGGACCAATCTTGGGGAAGACCACGCGCTTGAGCATATCTAGGCGCCTGGTCTTGGTGATCTCTGCCCAATCTTTCAGGGCCAGCCACTCTTTCGCCACCGCTTCGAAGGTGGTGGCGTTTTCCTGCTCTCGCTTGATGCGCTCGAGTTGTCGATGCCGGGCGGGGTTGATGCCTTGCTTCACCAAGTCTCTGGCTTTAACGCGCTCGTCCCGCGCCTCTGCCAACGTGAAGCGTCGACCATTTTTTCGAGCTTGGGCCTCTTTCGGAGATTCGCCCCGAGGCGCGATCGCATAGTCGCCAATCGCAAAGGTACTCTCCTTTGTCGTGTCTCCGGATCGAAGCTCGAAACGGTAACGCCACGCTTTTGAACCGTTGGGTTTGACCTCTAGGTGCAGCCCTTTCCCATCTGTGAGCTTGTAGGGCTTGTCCTTGGGTTTTGCGGTGCGGCATTGGGTATCGGTGAGCATGGGATGATCTCCGAACTTCCGTCGTACCCGGTTTTTAAAACCGGCTTCAGGCGTCATACCCGGTAGCGTACCCAGCAATACCTCAGATCGCAATGGCGGATGATGGTGATCATAAGACGCAAAAATCCCCGTATCAGCCAGTGATTACGGGGATTTTCTGTCTATCGGGTTCCGTGTAAATCCACGGTCACCGTTACACGTTGAAGCGGAAGTGCATCACGTCGCCGTCTTTGACGATGTAGTCCTTGCCTTCCAGACGCCATTTACCGGCTTCTTTGGTGCCGGCTTCGCCCTTGTACTGGATGAAGTCGTCATAGGCGATGACTTCGGCGCGGATGAAGCCTTTTTCGAAGTCGGTGTGGATCACGCCAGCGGCTTGCGGTGCGGTGGCACCGACGCGAACGGTCCAGGCGCGGACTTCTTCAACACCAGCGGTGAAGTAGGTCTGCAGGTGCAGCATTTCGTAGCCAGCGCGGATCACGCGGTTCAGGCCAGGCTCTTCGAGGCCCAGGGCTTCGAGGAACATGTCTTTCTCTTCGCCGTCTTCCAGCTCGGCGATTTCGGCTTCGATCTTGTTGCAGACCGGAACCACCATGGCGCCTTCTTCGTCGGCGATGGCCTTGACGATGTCCAGCAGCGGGTTGTTCTCGAAACCGTCTTCAGCGACGTTGGCGATGTACATGACCGGCTTGGTGGTCAGCAGGTGGAAGCCACGAATCACTGCCTTGTCGTCGGCGCCCATGTTCTTCATCAGCGTGCGCGCAGGCTTGCCGAGGGTGAAGTGAGCGATCAGTTGCTCCAGCAGGCCTTTCTGGACCACGGCGTCCTTGTCGCCACCCTTGGCGTTGCGGGCGACTTTCTGCAGTTGCTTCTCGCAGCTGTCGAGGTCGGCGAAGATCAACTCCAGGTCGATGATCTCGATGTCGCGTTTCGGGTCGACGCTGTTGGAGACGTGAATCACGTTCTCGTCTTCGAAGCAGCGGACCACGTGGGCGATGGCATCGGTTTCACGGATGTTGGCGAGGAACTTGTTGCCCAGGCCTTCACCTTTCGAGGCGCCGGCAACCAGGCCTGCGATGTCGACGAATTCCATGGTGGTCGGCAGGATGCGCTTTGGATTGACGATGGCCGCCAGGGCATCCAGACGCGGATCCGGCATCGGCACGATACCGGTGTTCGGCTCGATGGTGCAGAAGGGGAAGTTTTCGGCCGCGATCCCGGATTTGGTCAGGGCGTTGAACAGGGTGGACTTGCCGACGTTAGGCAGGCCGACGATGCCGCAATTGAATCCCATGGTGTTTCCCCTCGGATTAGAGTCAGGCCTTCTGGCTGTGCAGGTTTTTCATCGCGCGGTTCCATTCACCGGCGAGGATATCCGGCAGCACGCCGAGGGCAAAGTCGATGCTGGCATCGAGTTTTTCCTGTTCGGCGCGTGGCGCACGACCCAGGACGAAATTTGAAACCATACTGGCAACGCCCGGGTGGCCAATGCCAAGCCGCAAGCGATGAAAGGTGTTCTGATTGCCCAGTTGCGCAATGATGTCGCGCAACCCGTTGTGACCGCCATGGCCGCCGCCCTGCTTGAGCTTGGCAACGCCCGGAGGCAGGTCGAGTTCGTCATGCGCCACGAGGATTTCTTCAGGCTTGATGCGGAAGAAACCTGCCAGGGCTGCTACGGCCTGGCCGCTACGGTTCATGTAGGTGGTGGGAATCAGCAGACGAACATCCTGACCCTGATGCGAATAGCGTCCGGTCAGGCCAAAATATTTGCGATCGGCGACAAGGTTTACACCTTGTGCGTTCGCGATGCGCTCAACAAAAAGGGCCCCTGCGTTATGCCGGGTCTGTTCGTATTCAGCACCTGGATTTCCCAGGCCAACGATCAGTTTAATGGCGGTCACGATAGGGGCCCTTCCTTGGAGTGGTGGATAACATCGCTGCAATCGGTGTGTGCGGCGAAAGTGGACGAAAATTGCTCATTTACCATTATGTAAACTCCGCGTTCCCGCCCGCTTTCTCGCTACGTTCCAGTCCGCGATGTTTCCGGTCACTCCGGCGTACAGAGTGAATTACTCTGCAGCGCCTTCTGCAGCTTCTGGAGCAACACGTGGAGCGTGAACGTTGGCAACAGCCAGGTCGTTACCGTGAGCCAGAGCAACAAATTCAACGCCTTTAGGAGCGCTGATGTCGGACAGGTGAATGATCGAGCCGACTTCGGCGTTAGCCAGGTCAACTTCGATGAATTCAGGCAGGTCTTTTGGCAGGCAGGACACTTCGATTTCAGCAACAACGTGCGAAATCTCGCCGCCTTTCTTCACTGGAGCAGCTTCGTTGATGAAGTGCACAGGAACGATAGCGGTCAGCTTTTGGCCGGCAACTACACGTACGAAGTCAGCGTGCATCACGTGGCCTTTGGCCGGGTGACGCTGCAGAGCCTTGATGATTACGTTTTGCTTGGTGCCGCCAACGTTCAGCTCGATGATGTGGCTGTAAGCCGCTTCGTTTTCGAGCAGTTTGGCAACTTCTTTAGCCAGCATGCTGATGGATTCAGGGGCTTTTTCGCCACCGTAAACTACAGCTGGTACCAGGCTTGCGAGACGACGCAGGCGGCGGCTCGCACCTTTCCCCAGGTCGGAACGCACTTCAGCATTCAGAGTAAAATCGTTCATGTTGTATCTCCAAAATAACCACATTCGCCCCAGCGTTTGCGACCAGCGCTAAAGGCGATATGGGCAAAAAAGCCCCGCCCCGACAGGAATGCCGGGGCGGGGCGCTTTTCGTCAACGCGATGATTGAAAAGGGCAGGGCCCTTAACGGAACATCGCGCTGATCGATTCTTCATTGCTGATGCGGCGGACCGCCTCGGCAACTACCGGCGCGATATCCAGTTGACGGATACGCGAGCAGGCTTGTGCAGCAGCGGACAACGGGATGGTGTTAGTCACCACCAGTTCGTCCAGCATGGAATTTTCAATGTTTTCGATCGCCCGACCGGACAGCACAGGGTGTGTGCAGTAGGCGAAAACCTTGGCAGCGCCATGCTCTTTCAAGGCCTTGGCCGCGTGGCACAAAGTGCCGGCGGTATCGACCATGTCATCGACCAGAATACAGGTACGCCCTTCGACATCACCGATGATATGCATCACTTCAGAGTGATTGGCTTTCTCACGGCGTTTGTCGATGATCCCGAGATCCACGCCCAGGGACTTGGCAACAGCACGTGCACGCACGACGCCACCAATGTCCGGGGACACGATCATCAGGTTTTCGAAGCGCTGATCTTCAATGTCATCCACCAATACAGGGGAGCCGTAGATGTTATCTACCGGAATATCGAAGAAACCCTGGATTTGGTCAGCATGCAGATCAACCGTGAGAACACGGTCGATGCCGACTACGGTAAGCATGTCAGCAACAACTTTCGCGCTGATAGCCACACGTGCGGAACGCGGACGGCGATCCTGACGGGCATAACCAAAGTAAGGAATAACAGCAGTGATACGAGTAGCCGAGGAGCGGCGGAAGGCATCAGCCATCACTACCAGTTCCATCAGGTTATCGTTGGTCGGAGCGCAAGTCGGCTGAATAATGAAGACATCTTTACCGCGGACGTTTTCATTGATCTCGGCTGTAATTTCGCCGTCGGAAAACTTACCGACAGAGATGTCACCGAGAGGGATATGCAGCTGACGTACGACACGCCGAGCCAGATCGGGGTTGGCGTTCCCCGTAAAGACCATCATCTTGGACACGCGCAGTACCTGAAGGCTGAGGGTAACCTGGATGAGTATAGGAAAATGGCAGGGGCGGCTGGATTCGAACCAACGCATGGCAGGATCAAAACCTGCTGCCTTACCGCTTGGCGACGCCCCTGTATCTGTTGCAACGATTACCCAGTAATCGGTTCCTTTAGAGCAGACTTTGCAGCTTGCGATGCAACATCGAAACGTTGCTTCCTTTTGCTACAAACCCTGTAAGGGTCTCTGTAAGAAGGGCCGAGACTTTATCAGCTTCAGCTTTGCTTGGGAAGCCCCCAAACACACAACTTCCAGTGCCAGTGAGTTTTGCTTCGGTAAAATTACCTAACAAATTCAATGCGTTACGTACCTCTGGATAACGCCTTGCTACTACCGGCAAGCAGTCATTACGACTGTTTCCCTTGGGAACGGGGCGCACTTTAATGGGAGGAGAGTTACGTGTCAACAGCGGATCTGAAAAAATTTCTGCTGTACTTACAGATACTTGCGGTATCAGCACGACATACCACGGTTCTTCGGGGTCTACAGGGGTCAGTTTCTCCCCGACGCCCTCGGCAAAAGCCGCATGGCCACGCACGAAAACCGGGACGTCAGCCCCCAGTCTCAGGCCCAGTGCCGCCAGTCGATCCTCGTCCCAACCCAATTGCCAAAGATGGTTGAGGCCCAGCAATGTCGTCGCGGCATTGGAGCTGCCGCCACCAATTCCACCGCCCATGGGCAGGACTTTTTCGATCCAGATATCAATGCCGAGTGCGCAACCGGATTGCTCCTGCAGTTGCTTCGCGGCCTTGACGATCAAATTGCTGTCGTGGGGAACACCCTCGAACTCGGTATGCAACCGGATCACACCGTCGTCGCGAACGGCAAAAGTAATTTCATCGCCGTAGTCGAGGAACTGAAAAATCGTCTGCAACTCGTGATAGCCGTCATCACGGCGACCGAGGATGTGCAGCATCAGATTGAGTTTGGCCGGGGAGGGCAGTCTCAGGCGAGGCACGGTCATGTTCATTGCCCCAACTTGCGTGGTTGCCATTCCTTGATCACCAGCGTGACATCAAGGTCGGTGCCGTGAAGTTTTATCTTCTCGGGCAGCCAGAAACCGTTTTGTTGTGTGTAAGTGGTGTATTCAACCTGCCAGCCATCCTGTTCGAGACTGGCCAGGCGACTGTCGGCATCCAGCGTCAGTTTGCTTTTGCTGTCGGGTGCCGGGAGTCCGCGGACCCACCAGGCCAGGTTGGACACCGGTAGTTTCCAGCCCAGTTGTTCTTCGAGCAGCACTTCCGGATTCGGTGCGTCATAGCGACCCTGGTTCGCCACTTCCAGCGAGACCTTGCCAGGTCGGCCGGTCAGGCGTGCGGCGCCGCGACCCAGCGGGCCGGAAAGGCGGATGTCGTAGTAATCCTGACGCTGCAGCCAGAACAGGGTGCCGCTGCCCGAGTCTTTGGGTGCGCGGATGCCGATCTTGCCGTTGATCTGCCAGCCGTCGAGGGCGGTCAATTGCTGTTTGTGTTCACGCCATTGGGCCGGGTTGCCGTGACCTTCGACGGATTCGCGAGCGCCGAAGCCCGCGCAACCGGCGAGCAGGGCAATAAAACTGAAAACAATGAAATGGCGCAAAAACATAATCTTAAAGAGTCTCTGATCCGGTCAGGCGCTTGATGGTGCCGCGCAGGGTAGGGCTGTCAGGTTGTTCCTTGAGGAATTTGCCCCAGACTTGTTTGGCTTCGCGCTGTTTGCCATTGGCCCACAGCACTTCACCCAGGTGGGCGGCCACTTCCTGATCGGGGAAACGCTCCAGTGCCTGGCGCAGATAGCGCTCGGCTACATCGAGATTACCCAGGCGGAAGTTTACCCAGCCGAGGCTGTCGAGCACCGCCGGGTCTTCCGGATTGATCTGGTGAGCCTGTTCGATCAAGGCCTTGGCCTCGGTATACCGCGTGGTGCGGTCGGACAGGGTGTAGCCGAGCGCATTCAGTGCCATGGCATTGTCCGGGTCGCGCTTGATGATCAGGCGCAGGTCTTTTTCCATCTGCGCCAGGTCATTGCGTTTTTCCGCCTGCATGGCGCGGGTATACAGAAGGTTCAGATCGTCCGGATATTGCTGCAAGGCTTTTTGCAGGACACCGAAGGCTTTGTCGCTCTGATTGTTGGCTGACAAGGTTTCGGCTTCGATCAGGTACAGCTGAATCGCGTAGTCAGGTTGCTCGTCGCGCTCTGCAGCCAGACGGCGTTGGGCTTCAGCGGTCCTGCCGTTATTGATCAGAATGTCGGTCTGGCGCAATTGGGCTGGCAAGTAGTCGTTACCAGGCCCGACTTTGCCGTACTCGATCAACGCGCCTTGGGGATCGTTGCGCTCCTCTGCGATACGGCCCAGGTTCAGGTGGGCGGAGTCGACGTGGCTTTCGCGGGCGATCAAGTCTTCAAGCAGGCTCTTGGCCTCGTCCCAGGATTTTGCCTCCAGGCAGACCAGTGCCAGGGAATAACGCAGCTCGTCATCCTCTGGGTACTGTTGCACCAGGCTCGAAAACTCGGCTTTGGCGTCTTCTATGCGGTCTTGCTCAACCAGCATGCGTGCGTAGGTCAGGCGCAGGCGCTTGTCGTCTGGGTATTTCTTGATGCTTTTTTGCAGCAGTGGCAAGGCTTCGTCGCCGCGGTTGAGCACCTGCAGCAGGCGCGCGCGCAGCAGGATCGGAGCAATTTCACCGTCATCGGGCGGATTGTTTTCCAGCAGGGCCAATGCACCCTTGGCGTCGCCGTCCTGTTGCATCAACAGGGCCTTGCCGAAAATCAACTGACTGTTGTTCGGGTGGCGTTGCAGCAAACGGTCGAAGCTGTTCATCAAACCGTTGCGCGTGTCCTGGTCGGTATCGGCCGCGGACAGGGCCAGAAAGTCAAAATGCGTGTCGCCTTTGCCTTGCAGGACTTTCTCCATATAAACCATGGAGTCGTCGTAACGACCGGCACGGGCCAGTTGCACGGCAGCCGCACGTTGCGCTTCGAGGTCTTGCGGGGCGTTTTTTGCCCAGATCAGCGCGGTGTCCAGGGCAGCCTGATCGGCGCCCAGGTACTCGGCAATGCGGAATGCTCGCTCGGAGATGCCCGGATCCTGTGTGTTGATGGCCTGGGTCACGTAGTTATCCAGCGCAATGTCGAAACGATTGCGCTGGCCAGCCAGTTCGGCGCTCAGCAAGCTGAAGATGGTTTCTTCACTGAATGAGCTGTAAACCTTGGGCTTTTCAGGGGCCGGAGTGCTGTCTTCGACCGGCGACGTACCGTCCGGCGACACGGGGGCCAAGGCTTGGCAGCCGCTCAGGAAGACAAAAGCGAGGAGCAACGCGGAAGATCTATTCATATAGGAAGAGGACGACTAACCTGCGGTCGGATCATCATGACACAAGCCTTCGGCCAAACATAACCGAGTCTCAATCGATGTCTTTATAGAGACGGGACATGGGGACAATAGTCAGCGGTAGTTGTTCTGGCTGTGACGAAGTAGGACAATTGCCGGCTTCACGTCACCATCAGCGACCTTGAATGGCCTTCCTTGCACTCGGTATCAACCACAAGACTGCTTCTGTAGACGTCCGCGAGCGCGTGGCCTTTACCCCTGAGCAGCTGGTGGAGGCCTTGCAGCAGCTCTGCCGCCTCACCGACAGCCGCGAAGCTGCGATCCTCTCCACCTGCAATCGCAGTGAACTTTATATAGAACAGGATCACCTTTCGGCCGACGTTGTGTTGCGCTGGCTGGCCGACTATCACCATTTGAGCCTCGACGAGCTGCGCGCGAGCGCTTATGTGCATGAAGATGATGCGGCAGTTCGTCACATGATGCGGGTCGCCTCCGGGCTCGATTCGCTGGTGTTGGGCGAACCGCAGATTCTCGGCCAGATGAAATCGGCCTATGCCGTCGCCCGCGAGGCCGGGACCATTGGCCCGTTGCTTGGCCGGTTGTTTCAGGCCACGTTCAACGCGGCCAAACAAGTGCGCACTGACACCGCCATCGGCGAGAACCCGGTGTCCGTGGCGTTTGCCGCGGTCAGCCTGGCGAAACAGATTTTCAGTGACTTGCAACGCAGCCAGGCATTGCTGATCGGCGCTGGCGAGACCATCACCCTGGTGGCCCGTCATCTGCACGAGCTGGGTGTGAAGCGCATCGTGGTCGCCAACCGAACCCTGGAGCGCGCGAGTATTCTGGCCGAGCAGTTCGGTGCCCACGCCGTGCTGCTCTCGGACATTCCGGCAGAACTGGTGCGCAGCGACATCGTGATCAGTTCCACCGCCAGCCAGTTGCCGATCCTCGGCAAAGGCGCGGTGGAAAGCGCGCTGAAGCTGCGCAAGCACAAACCGATCTTCATGGTGGACATCGCCGTCCCGCGCGATATCGAGCCGGAAGTCGGCGAACTGGACGACGTTTACCTGTACAGCGTCGACGATCTTCATGAAGTGGTCGCCGAGAACCTCAAGAGCCGTCAGGGAGCAGCGCAAGCGGCGGAAGAGATGGTCTCGGTCGGCGCCGAAGATTTCATGGTCCGCCTGCGCGAACTGGCGGCGGTGGATGTGCTCAAGGCCTATCGTCAGCAAAGCGAGCGCATGCGCGACGAGGAATTACTGAAAGCCCAGCGCCTGCTGGCCAATGGCAGCAGCGCCGAAGACGTGCTGGTGCAACTGGCGCGCGGCCTGACCAATAAACTCTTGCACGCGCCCAGCGTGCAATTGAAAAAGCTCTCTGCCGAAGGCCGCCTCGATGCGCTGGCCATGGCCCAGGAACTCTTTGCCCTCGGTGAGGGCTCATCGGATAGCTTTTCGGATAAAAAACCGCAATGAAAGCGTCACTGCTCAATAAGCTGGACATCCTCCAGGACCGTTTCGAGGAATTGACCGCCTTGCTTGGCGATGGCGAAGTCATTTCCGATCAGAACAAATTCCGCACCTATTCCAAGGAATACGCGGAAGTCGAGCCAATTGTCGGCGCCTATCAACAGTTGCTCAAAGTGCAAGGCGACCTCGAAGGCGCCCAGGCACTGCTCAAGGACAGCGACCCGGACATGCGCGAAATGGCCGTGGAGGAAGTCCGCGAAGCCAAGGAGCAATTGATCGAGCTCGAAGCCAGCCTGCAACGCATGCTGCTGCCCAAGGACCCGAACGACGGGCGCAACGTGTTCCTCGAAATCCGTGCCGGCACCGGTGGCGACGAGGCGGCGATTTTCTCCGGCGACCTGTTCCGCATGTATTCGCGGTATGCCGAGCGTCGCGGCTGGCGGGTGGAAATCCTCTCCGAGAACATCGGCGAGCATGGCGGCTATAAAGAAGTCATCGCCCGGGTCGAAGGTGACAACGTCTACGGCAAGCTCAAGTTCGAATCCGGCGCACACCGCGTGCAGCGGGTTCCGGCCACTGAATCCCAAGGACGCATCCACACCTCGGCCTGCACCGTGGCGGTGTTGCCCGAGCCGGACGAACAGGAAGCGATCGAGATCAACCCCGCGGACCTGCGGGTCGATACCTACCGCTCTTCCGGGGCCGGTGGTCAGCACGTCAACAAGACCGACTCGGCGATCCGCATCACGCACTTGCCGTCCGGAATTGTCGTGGAATGCCAGGAAGAACGTTCCCAGCACAAAAACCGCGCCCGGGCGATGTCCTGGCTGTCGGCCAAGCTGAACGATCAGCAGACCAGCGCCGCCGCCAATGCCATCGCCAGTGAACGTAAATTGCTGGTGGGTTCCGGTGATCGTTCGGAGCGGATTCGCACGTACAACTTTGCCCAGGGCCGGGTCACCGACCACCGGGTCAACCTGACGCTGTATTCGCTCGACGAAATCCTCGCCGGCGGGGTCGAGGCGGTCATCGAGCCATTGCTGGCCGAGTACCAGGCCGATCAATTGGCGGCGATAGGTGAGTAAATGACGATCATTGCCAGTTTGTTACGCGCCGCAGATTTGCCCGACTCGCCCACCGCGCGCCTGGATGCCGAATTGCTGCTGGCTGCCGCCCTGGGCAAACCCCGCAGTTTTTTGCACACCTGGCCGGAGCGCATCGTTCCCAGTGAAGCGGCGCTGACATTTGCCAGTTACTTGCAACGTCGTCGTGGCGGTGAGCCGGTGGCTTACATTCTGGGGCAGCAAGGGTTCTGGAAGCTGGATCTGGAAGTGGCGCCGCACACGCTGATCCCGCGTCCGGACACTGAATTGCTGGTGGAGGCCGCGCTTGAGCTGTTGCCGGCCACCCCGGCCAAGGTGCTCGACCTCGGTACCGGCAGCGGCGCCATTGCCCTGGCCCTGGCCAGCGAGCGTCCGGCCTGGAAAGTGACAGCAGTGGATCGCGTGCTTGAAGCGGTGGCCCTGGCCGAGCGCAATCGCCAGCGTCTGCACCTCAACAACGCCACGGTGCTGAGCAGCCATTGGTTCAGCGCCCTGGACGGTCAGCGTTTTCAACTGATCATCAGCAATCCGCCTTACATCCCTAGCGCTGATCCGCATCTGGTGGAGGGCGATGTGCGCTTTGAGCCGGCCAGTGCCCTGGTGGCCGGTGTCGACGGGCTCGACGATCTGCGTTTGATCGTCGCCCAGGCACCGGATTATCTGGACGCGGGTGGCTGGCTGATGCTCGAACACGGCTACGATCAAGCCAATGCCGTGCGCGATTTGTTGCTGAGCCGTGGCTTTGAAAACGTCCACAGCCGTACGGATTTGGGTGGTCACGAACGAATCAGCCTGGGGCGCCTGCCGTGCTGAATGATCAGGAATTGTTGCGCTACAGTCGGCAGATTCTGCTGCAACACGTCGACATCGACGGCCAGTTGCGCTTGAAAGAAAGCCGCGTGTTGATCGTCGGCCTCGGCGGTCTGGGCTCGCCGGTTGCGCTTTACCTCGCCGCCGCTGGCGTGGGTGAACTGCACCTCGCTGACTTCGATACGGTCGACTTGACCAATCTGCAACGCCAGATTGTTCACGACACCGACAGCGTCGGCCTGAGCAAGGTCGATTCGGCGATCAAACGCCTGAGCGCGATCAATCCCGAGATCAAACTGATCGCCCATCGCACCGCCCTGGACGAAGACTCCCTGGCCGCGGCCGTGGCTGCGGTGGATCTGGTGCTCGATTGTTCCGACAATTTCTCCACCCGCGAAGCGGTCAACGCCGCTTGCGTCAACGCCGCTAAACCGCTGGTCAGTGGCGCGGCGATTCGCCTTGAAGGGCAATTGTCGGTGTTCGACCCGCGCCGCCCGGAGAGTCCGTGTTACCACTGTTTATACGGGCATGGCAGTGAAGCCGAGCTGACGTGCAGCGAGGCCGGCGTCGTCGGACCGCTGGTTGGGTTGGTGGGCAGCCTTCAGGCACTGGAAGCGCTGAAACTGTTGGTCGGTTTCGGCGAACCGCTGGTGGGGCGCCTGCTGTTGATTGATGCGCTGGGCTCACGCTTTCGCGAATTGCGCGTCAAGCGTGATCCGGGGTGCAGTGTCTGCGGTTCCACACATGCGTGAAGCGCCGATCGGCGTGTTCGACTCCGGCGTCGGTGGGCTCTCGGTGCTGGCCGAGATCCAGCGTTTGCTGCCCAACGAGTCACTGCTGTACGTCGCCGACTGCGGGAATGTTCCCTACGGCGAGAAAACACCGGAGTTCATACGCCAGCGCTGTAGCGTCATGGCCGATTTTTTCCAGCAGCAGGGTGCCAAGGCCCTGGTGCTGGCGTGCAATACCGCGACCGTTGCGGGTGTTGCGGACTTGCGACGCGATTACCCGCAATGGCCAATTGTCGGTATGGAACCGGCCGTCAAACCTGCCGCTGCCGCGACCCGCAGCGGTGTGGTCGGCGTGCTCGCCACCACTGGCACCTTGCAGAGTGCCAAGTTCGCCGCATTGCTCGACCGTTTCGCCACCGATGTGCGCGTCATCACTCAGCCCTGTCCCGGGCTGGTCGAACTGATTGAGAACGGCGATCTGCACAGTCCGGCCTTGCGGCAGTTGCTCGCCAGGTATGTCGAACCGCTGCTCGGCGCCGGGTGCGACACCTTGATTCTGGGGTGTACGCATTATCCGTTTCTGAAGCCTTTGCTCAAACAGATGATCCCGGATGACATCAGCCTGATCGACACGGGGGCTGCTGTAGCGCGGCAACTTCAGCGGCTGTTGGCCGAGCGTGACTTGCTCGCCGAGGGGCCCGTTCGTGCTGCTGAGTTCTGGACGAGTGCCGATCCGGTTCATTTCAGAAATATCTTGCCGATACTGTGGAATACGCCCGGTGTTGTGAGAAGCTTCGACCGGTAACCAAGTAGCGGGGCGAACGAGCCATTGGGATGAACTTCTAATCAAACGTCGACTTCTATAGCGTTGAGCAACAAAAAAACCATACGAAATTGTTCGGAAAAGGATGTTTCTAGTGAAGCGACTATTCTGTTTGGCCGCGATTGCGGCCGCTTTAATGGGGCAAAGTTTTACCGCACAGGCGGCAGGCGTGGAGTTCGGGGTCGGTCAGACCAGCGATTCAACTATGACTTATCGATTGGGCATGCAATTCGATTGGGATCAGAGCTGGTTACAAAGTGACGTCGGTCGTGTGACCGGTTACTGGAGTGGTGCCTATACCTATTGGGAAGGTGACAAGCTCTCCAGTAACAACAGCCTGTCGTTCTCGCCCGTGTTTGTTTACGAGTTTGCCGGTCAGTCCGTTAAACCCTACGTCGAGGCGGGGATCGGTGTAGCGGTGTTCTCTCATATTAGAGTTGAAGACAACAATCTCGGCTCGGCCTTCCAGTTTGAAGACCGTCTCGGATTTGGCCTGCGCTTTACCGGCGGACATGAAGTCGGGGTTCGTGCGACGCACTATTCCAATGCCGGTTTGAGCAATCATAACGATGGCGTAGAAAGCTACTCGCTGCACTACACCTTGCCGTTGTAACGTCAATAGCATCGCGGGCAAGCCATGCTCCCAAAAATGTGGGGACGTGGCTTGCCCGCGATGGCGTCAGATCTAGCGATACGCCGTAGTAATCCCTTGGCGTTCGTCGATGCACTCCGGTGCGCCCATCTCGAATTCCCGGCAGATCAGCGGGCGCTTTTCGTAGATGGTGCACATCATGCTGTTGCGATCCAGCGCGGCGCACCAGCCGTCGTCCAGGCGCAGCATGACTTCCCCACCCCAATCATCGGTATCGATAAAGCGTTCGGGTACGCCCGTGTCGGTGATCAACATCACTTCGAGCTGACAGCAGCAAGCCGCACAGGTCGAGCACGTAACGGTCGGCTCGGCGATTTGCGTATGGGGAATGGTTTTCATGGCTCGCAGTGTAAGGCAGTGGGGCGCTGCTGTGTGAAAGCCCTGACGGACGCTTGGTTGTGTGCCTACCCATCCTCGGGCTATGAAGTGGGGAAGCCGTCGTCGATGACGGCGATGTTCATGGTCGATCCTGGATCGGCGCAGGGCTGCGCACCATGCGTTTGCCGATGGCCAGTTTCACCTCGCTCGGCGATGTCGACAGGGGCCAAAGCGCCGCCATGAACAGACCCGGAAAAACGATCTCCACTGGCCGGTTCTTGAGTTTGGCGAAGATGTGCCGGGCGGCTTTACTTACCGGCCAACTGAACGATTTCGGGGCGTCATTATTTGCGGCCTGCGGGGGGGCGACAAACCCGGGGCTGACCACCGTGACTTCGATACCATCCGGCGCCAGGTCCATGCGCAGCGATTCGAACTGGTAACGCAGTCCGGCTTTTGATGCACCATAGGCCTCGGCACGTGGCAGCGGCAAGTACGTCGCCGGGCTCGCGATGCCCACCAGGTGCGGCGCGGTGCCTTTGCGCAACAGAGGTATCGCGACCTGGATGCAATAGGCACAGGCGAGCAAATTGGTGCGCACCACGTGTTCGACAATCGAAGAGTCGAATTGCTGAATGTCGACGTACTCGCAGGTGCCTGCGTTGAGAATCACGGTGTCCAGCGAACCCCAGTCCTGGACGATTTGCTCGCCGATTTCGCGCACCCGCTGACTGTTGGTCAGGTCACCGGGCACCACCATCACCTGTCCGGGATAGCGCAGGGACAAGACTTTCAGTGCTGGCACCGAGCGTGAACTGACGGCCAGATGAGCGCCGGTTTTCAGTATTTGTTCGGCCAGCGAGGCGCCAAGACCGCTGCTGGCGCCGGTTAACCAGTATCGCCGTGGAGGTGTAAAACTCATCCCATTTTCCTTTTCGGCCAGGCAATCGCCGGTCCCAATACGGGTAAGTGCAGCAGACTATCTTTGTTCGCCTTGGCAAACGGTGCGGCAAAACGCCTCAGTCCATCACTCATGGCAACCTCCGGCATCGAGTCGCGCGGGCAGGTTCTTGAACGCGGCCAGCGCTCGTTGTCGGGAGGTACTCAGGTTGACGATGGGCGACGGATAATCCGCCACACCGAACAGGCCACCCAGGTTGGCCGGGTTATGCACATCTTTTTGGTTGAGTCCGGCCAGTTCTGGCAGCCAGTGCTTGATGAACGCACCGTCAGCGTCGAATTTCTGTGACTGGCTCAATGGATTGAAAATCCGGAAGTAGGGCGCCGAATCTGTGCCGGTGGACGAGCTCCACTGCCAGCCACCGTTGTTTGCCGCCAGATCACCGTCGATCAAATGCCGCATGAAAAAGCGCTCGCCTTCACGCCAGTCGATCAGCAAATTCTTGGTCAGGAACATCGCCACGACCATGCGCAGCCGGTTGTGCATCCAGCCGGTCTCCAGCAATTGGCGCATGGCCGCATCGATGATCGGCACACCGGTGCGGGCTTCTTGCCAGGCCAGCAGTTCTTGTGGGGCGTTGCGCCAGGCGAGGGCTTCGGTTTCCGGTCGAAAGGCGCGATGGCGCGAGACCCGTGGGTAACCCACCAAAACATGTTTGTAGAACTCGCGCCATAGCAGCTCGTTGATCCAGGTGACGGCACCGATCTTGCCGCTTTCGAATTCGCCTTGATTGGCTTGCAGGGCGGCGTGCAGGCATTGGCGGGGGGAAATAATCCCGGCGGCGAGATAGGCCGAGAGCTGGCTGGTTCCGGGTTTGGCCGGGAAATCCCGCTCGTTTTTGTAGTCGTCGATCCGGGCGTCGGCGAAGGCATCGAGTCGACGCCGGGCTTGGGCTTCACCGGCGGGCCAGTATTGGCGCAGGCCGTCGCTTGGCGTTTCGAACCCCTCGATGGTAGCGGGGATCAAATCGCTGCTTATCGTCAGCGGCAACTGGGGGGCGGGTGTTGCGACCAGCCCCGGTAATGAAACCCGCAGCCGGTCGTAGCACACCTTGCGGAACTGGCTGAAGACCTGGAAGTAGGTGCCGTTCTTGGTCAACACGGAGCCTGGCTTGAATAGCAGTTGATCGAGGTAACGGTGGAACTGAATGCCCTTGGCGTTCAGCGTTTCGGCCACCGCTGTATCACGACGGCTTTCATTGACGCCGTAGTCCTCGTTGACGTGCAGGGCGTCGACCTTCAACTGCTGGCACAGGTCGAGCAGCACCGTTGGTGCGTCATCCCAGTGCGATGCCTGGCGGATCAGCAAGGGAATGTTCAGCTCGCCCAGCGCGCGACTCAGTTCGCCCAGGTTGCGCAGCCAGAAATCCACTTTGCACGGTGCATCGTCGTGTTCCAGCCACTGCTGCGGGCTCAACAGATACACCGCCACCGTCGGGCCGCTGGCTGCGGCGGCCGAGAGGGCGGTGTTGTCGTGTACGCGCAAATCGTTGCGCAACCAGATCAAATGCATGTTGGTGTCCGCACGCTTCATTAAAGGAGTCCACGCTGAACCAGGTACTGATGCGCCGATAACGGGCCTTCAGCGAGGGACAAATCAGCGATTTCCGTGGTTCTTGCGGACAGCTCGGCGTGGTGAATGCATACCGTAGGTCCGACAATCATTTTTGGGCATCTGATACCGTTCAATAGTTTCGGCAGCTGCGAAAGATTTATGGCTTTGCTGGAATACAGCAGTACGCCGCGGGCTTGCAGGTGGTCGACCGCCATCGCGAGTTCACCGGCGGGCAGGGGCCAGTCGAACACCTCTACCGGACAATCGGCGCTGCTGATCAGCCAGGCGGTGAGCCATAGGTGAGGTTCCAGTGGCAAATCCGATTGATTGATCAACAGCAGCGGCGCGGCGCGTAACTGACGGTTGTTATGGTAGATGCGTGCGCCGAACTTGCTGCGCAACCAGGAATAAAAAAACACCCGCTCCATCTGCGCGCCAAACTGTCCCTGCCAACGCTGTTCCAGTTCGGCCAGTAACGGGATCAACAAGTGTTCGCACAAGGTTCGCGGTGGATACAGCGCCATGGCTTGATTGACGGTTTCATCGAGGGCGCGTTCGTTCAACTGCAACACCGCTTGCAGCAGTGTGCGGCGCAGTACTTGCCAATCATTTTCGACGGTTTCGGTAAACGCTTGCGGCGTGTCCAGCAGTTGCTTGACCTGGCTGACAGCCACGCCACGGTTGAGCCAGGTGAGGATCATCAGGATGCGCTGGACGTGTTCGGCACTGAACAGCCGATGGCCCTTGGGTGTGCGTTGCGGAACGATCAGGCCATAACGCCGTTCCCAGGCGCGCAGGGTCACGGCGTTGACGCCGGTCTGGCGCGCGACTTCACGGATCGGCAGCCAGCCTTCGTCCAGGGCTTTGTTGAAGTTATCGCCCAGGTCTTCGCTGGCGCTGGTGTCGAGTGGGGTTTTCATAAAATTGCGTTTCGCAGGCTGAGGTTTTCCGGATGCGGTTGCAGGTAAATCTGCTGTGCAATGTAGGGGACCGGATGCTGGCGGAAATGGTGCTTGAGCAGGGTCAGGGGCACGACCAGCGGCACGATGCCGTGTCGGTATTGGCCGATGACTTGTTGCATTTCCTGTTTGTCCTCGGGGCTGATGACTCGCTTGAGGTAGCCGCTGATGTGTTGCAGGACGTTGGTGTGGGTGCGGCGTGTGGCGCATTTTTTCAAGGCGCCCATCAGTTCGCTGAAGTAGCGCGGGCCGAGCTCCTCGACGCTGGTCAGGCCCATGTTGCCGAGCAAATTGCCCAAGGTCTTGTATTGCACCGGGTGATGGGCCATCAGCAAGTATTTATAGCGTGAGTGAAATTCGATGAGGCCGTGGCGGGTCAGGCCTTTTTGCAGCAATTGCTGCCAGTTGCTGTAGGCAAACACGCGGGTGAGGAAGTTTTCGCGCAATACCGGGTCGTTGAGGCGCCCGTCTTCCTCTACCGGCAAGTCTGGGTGCCGTGCACAGAAAGCCTGGGCATAGAGGCCGCGACCACTTCCTTGCACCGACGCACCGTTGGCGTGATAGACCTTTACGCGTTCCAGGCCGCAGGAGGGCGATTTGTGCATGAAGATGTAGCCGCAGATATCGTCCAGTTCGGCGGCCATTTGCTCACCGAATTCAATCAGTGGCCGGGTGACATTGAGTTGTGGGTTAACGCTGCCGACCGCTTGGGGGACTTCAGGATCACCCACCAGGCGGATCGGTTCGCGAGGAATCCCCAGGCCGATAGCGACTTCCGGGCACACGGCGATGAAATCGAAATAGTCCGTGAGGGTGTGGCTGCACAAGCTCGATTGCTTGTGCCCTCCGTTGTAGCGAACCTCGGCCCCCATCAAGCAGGCGCTAATGGCGATTTTCGGTCGAGTCGCTGGCTGGTCGTGCATCGAAGCACCTCGAATCCGAAACTGTACGGAGGGACGTCTCTGTACAACATTTCTTCATCATAGATCCAAAGATGTACAAGTCAATTTTTCTGTATAAGTTTTTAAGCGTGATAGCGAGGAAGGGCTGCTGTCCATGTCGACAGCAGCAATTGACGCAGGGTGATGCGGTTCACTGCAAGTGTTCCAGCAGGCGGCGAGCCGCTTCCTGGCCGCTGAGCCAGGCACCTTCGACACGACCGGACAGGCACCAGTCGCCACACACGTACAGGCCCAGGTCGGCATCCGCCAACACGCCCCATTCGTGGCTGTTGGCAGGGCGAGCGTAGAGCCAGCGATGGGCGAGGCTGAAGCTCGGGGCGGGCATGGAGTCGTGCAACAGCTCGGCGAATGCCCCGTGCAGTTGCTCGATCACCGCTTCCTTGGACAAGTCGATATGTTGCCGGCTCCAGGCGCTGGTTGCGTGCAGCACCCAGGTGTCCATGGTGTTGTCGCGTCCTGGTTTACTGCGGTTGCGCGCCAGCCAGTCGAGTGGGCTGTCCTGCACAAAACAGCCTTCAATGGGCGTATCCAGTGGCGTTTCGAAGGCCAGGGCGACGGCCCAGGTCGGGTCCATTTTTACCCCGGCGGCGGCCCCGGCGAGCTTCGATGCGGCGGCCAGCAGCGCGGTGGCCTGAGGGGCCGGCGTGGCGATCACCACATGACTGAACGGGCCGTGAGTGAAGCCTTCGGCGTCCTGCAAATGCCAGTGTTCTTCGCCTCGATAGACCTCGGTGATCCGGCAGGCAAACTGCACTTCCAGATCGCCGAGCAGGCCTCGGGTGATGGCGCTCATGCGTGGCGTGCCGACCCAGCGGGTCTGTTCGTCCGGCGACAGGTTGAGTTGGCCGCCTTGGTAGGTGTAGAGCTGCGGCGTCCATTCGGCGACCCAGCCCTGGGTTTGCCAACGCTGGACTTCGGTCACGAAGCGGCGGTCGCGGGCAGTGAAATATTGCGCGCCCATGTCCAGAGCACCCGCATCGCTGCGCTTGCTCGACATGCGTCCGCCACTGCCGCGGCTTTTATCGAAAAGTTGAACGACATGCCCTGCGTCGGTCAGGGCCTGAGCGGCTGAAAGCCCGGCGATGCCGGTGCCGATGATTGCGATGGGTACAGTCATAGGGGCCTCGTTTACCTTTCTGTACAGACTACGCCGTGGTTCAAACCTGTACAATATTGTTTTTTGGTATAACTTTTAGCGTTCTCGATCTGACAGCTTGGCCTATTGTTAAACACAGAACCTGCCCGATACCAAAGATCCCTGCTTATAAAAATAGACTAGTGATCAGGGTTAAACGCCACGCGAGGAAGAAGTCATGCACATATTGCTGACCGGCGGTACTGGTTTGATAGGACGTCAGCTCTGCCGGCACTGGTTGAGTCAGGGACATCGCCTGACAGTCTGGAGTCGCAAGCCTGAAAAGGTCGCGAAAATATGCGGCGCTCAAGTGCGCGGTATTGCCCGGCTGGAGGACCTCGAACCGGCGCCGCTGGACGCCATTATCAACCTGGCAGGTGCACCGATCGCCGACCGCCCCTGGACGCACAAACGCAAGGCGTTGCTCTGGAGTAGTCGCATCACCCTGACGGAAACGCTGCTGGCCTGGCTCGAAAAACGCGAGCAAAAACCCTCGCTGTTGATTTCCGGTTCGGCGGTGGGCTGGTATGGCGATGGCGGGGAGCGTGAGCTGACCGAGGTCTCGCCCCCCGTCATCGATGATTTCGCCAGCCAGTTGTGCATCGCCTGGGAGGAGACCGCTCAGCGTGCTGAAGCCTTGGGACTTCGCGTGGTACTGATCCGCACCGGCCTTGTGCTGTCCGCGGAGGGCGGCTTTTTGTCGCGGCTGTTGCTGCCGTTCAAACTGGGGCTGGGCGGGCCTATCGGCAATGGTCGGCAGTGGATGCCGTGGATTCATATCAACGATCAAATCGCCCTGATTGATTTTCTTCTGCATCAGAAAGACGCCAGCGGTCCTTATAATGCGTGCGCGCCCAAACCGGTGCGCAATCGCGAGTTTGCCAAGACGCTGGGCAGCGTGCTGCGCCGCCCCTCGTTCATGCCGATGCCCGCCCTGGCGTTGAAAGTGACGCTTGGCGAGTTGTCGCTGTTATTGCTGGGTGGCCAGAAGGCGCTCCCGGTACGCGTGCTGGACGCGGGCTTCATTTTCCAGTTCACCGATTTGCGCGCGGCCCTGGACGATCTGTCCAGCCGCCTCTGAAATAGGACGTTGCATGACCGATCACGCATTGCTTCTGGTTAACCTGGGTTCACCTGCCTCCACCTCGGTGGCGGATGTGCGCAGCTACCTCAATCAATTTCTGATGGACCCGTATGTGATCGACCTGCCATGGCCAGTGCGACGCTTGCTGGTGTCGCTGATCTTGATCAAACGCCCGGAGCAGTCAGCCCACGCCTACGCGTCGATCTGGTGGGAAGAGGGTTCGCCCCTGGTGGTGCTCAGCCGTCGTTTGCAGCAGGCCATGACATCGCAGTGGACCCACGGTCCGGTCGAATTGGCGATGCGTTACGGCGAGCCGTCGATCGAGTCGACTCTGGTGCGCATGGCAGCGACCGGTCACAGGCGAATCACGCTGGCGCCGCTTTATCCACAGTTCGCCGACAGCACCACCACGACAGTCATCGAAGAGGCCAAGCGTGTTGTGCGCGAGAAAGGGCTCGACCTGCAGTTGTCGATTCTCCAGCCGTTCTACGATCAGCCGGAATACCTCGATGCGCTGGTGGCCACGGCCAAGCCCTATCTGGCGCAGGATTACGATCACTTGCTGTTGAGCTTTCACGGGTTGCCGGAACGGCACTTGAAGAAGCTCAACCCTGGCCACAGTTTTGAAGGGGGTGGTGATTGCTGCGCCGGGGCTCCGCCGGAAGTGGTCGCCACCTGCTATCGCGGGCAATGCCTGCGTACGGCGGCAGAATTTGCCAAGCGCATGGGCTTGCCGGACGGCAAATGGTCGGTGTCGTTTCAGTCGCGTCTGGGCCGGGCCAAGTGGATCGAGCCCTATACCGAAGCGCGCCTTGATGAGTTGGCCAAAAGCGGCGTGAAGAAAATTCTGGTGATGTGCCCGGCGTTCGTGGCTGATTGCATCGAGACGCTGGAAGAAATTGGTGATCGCGGGCTGGAGCAGTTCCGCGAAGCCGGAGGAGAGGAATTGGTGCTGGTACCGTGCCTCAATGATGACCCGCAGTGGGCGCGGGCGCTGAGCGCGTTGTGTGAGCGAGCGCCGCTGGCCCTCTAAAAGCATCGCGGGCAAGCCTTGCTCCTACAGTGTTCGACACAGAACCTGTAGGAGCAAGGCTTGCCCGCGATAGCTATCTTGAGGCCGACTTACAACAGCGGATCATCCGCCTTCTTGTGCTTCCAGCTGTCATTACCCGGCAGGATCAGGTTCAGCGCAATCGCCACCACCGCGCACAGCGCAATGCCTTTGAGGCCGAAGTCGTCCGGGCCGGTCCCGGTGCCGACCAGTACACCACCAATCCCGAACACCAGGGTCACCGACACAATCACCAGATTGCGCGCTTCGCCCAGATCGATCTTGTGGCGAATCAGCGTGTTCATGCCCACGGCCGCAATCGAGCCGAACAACAGGCACAGAATCCCGCCCATGACGGGCACCGGAATGCTTTGCAGCAGCGCGCCGAACTTGCCGATGAACGCCAGGCTGATGGCAAAGATCGCCGCCCAGGTCATGATTTTCGGGTTGTAGTTCTTGGTCAGCATCACCGCGCCCGTCACTTCGGCGTACGTGGTGTTGGGTGGGCCGCCAAACAAGCCCGCTGCGGTGGTGGCAATGCCATCGCCGAGCAACGTGCGGTGCAGGCCAGGCTTCTTCAGATAATCGCGACCGGTGACGCTACCCACGGCAATCACGCCGCCGATGTGCTCGATGGCCGGGGCCAGGGCGACCGGAACGATGAACAGAATCGCCTGCCAGTTGAACTCGGGTGCCGTGAAGTGCGGAATCGCGAACCACGGTGCGGCGGCAATCTTGGCGGTGTCCACCACGCCGAAATAGAACGCCATGGCAAACCCGACCAGTACACCGGAGATGATTGGCACCAGGCGGAAAATACCTTTACCAAACACCGCGACGATCAGGGTGGTCAGCAGCGCCGGCATCGAAATCAGCATCGCCGTCTGGTAGTGAATCAGCTCAGAGCCGTCGCCGGCCTTGCCCATCGCCATGTTGGCGGCAATCGGCGCCATGGCCAGGCCGATGGAAATGATCACTGGACCAATCACCACCGGTGGCAGCAGGCGGTCGATGAAACCGGTGCCTTTGATCTTCACGGCAAGGCCGAGGAAGGTGTAGACGAAACCCGCCGCCATCACCCCGCCCATGGTCGCCGCGAGGCCGAACTGGCCCTTGGCGAGGATGATCGGGGTGATGAAGGCAAAACTCGACGCCAGGAACACCGGCACCTGACGCCCGGTGACGATCTGGAACAGAATCGTCCCCAGGCCGGCGGTGAACAGCGCCACGTTCGGGTCGAGGCCGGTAATCAGCGGCATCAACACCAGGGCGCCGAAGGCCACGAACAGCATCTGTGCACCCGACAGCACCGTGCGCCAGAGCGGATCGTTGAACTCTTGCTGCATGCTCAAGCGTCCTTCTGCTTGGTACCGAAGATCTTGTCTCCGGCATCGCCCAGGCCCGGGATGATGTAGCCGTGCTCGTTGAGTTTCTGATCAATAGACGCGGTGTAGATAATCACGTCCGGGTGAGCTTTCTCGACCGCGGCAATGCCTTCCGGCGCGGCGACCAGCACCATGGCGCGGATGTCCTTGCAACCGGCCTTTTTCAGCAGGTCAATGGTGGCGACCATCGAGCCGCCGGTGGCGAGCATCGGGTCGATGATCATAGCCAGGCGTTCGTCGATTTCCGGGACCAGTTTTTCCAGGTAGGTGTGGGCTTCGAGGGTTTTCTCGTTACGGGCCACGCCCACGGCGCTGACTTTGGCGCCCGGGATCAGGCTCAGCACGCCTTCGAGCATGCCGATACCGGCGCGCAGAATCGGTACTACAGTAATTTTCTTGCCGGCGATTTTCTCGACCGACACCGTGCCGCACCAGCCTTCGATATCGTAGGTTTCCAGCGGCAGGTCTTTGGTGGCTTCATAGGTCAGCAGGGCGCCGACTTCCTGAGCGAGCTCACGGAAATTCTTGGTGCTGATGTCTGCACGGCGCATGAGGCCAAGTTTATGACGGATCAGCGGGTGGCGGATCTCGAGGATGGGCATGGGAAAGGCTCCGGCGGCGGGCAAAAAAACCGGCCTAGATTAATCTATCCGAGGGTGTTGTCCTATAGACATACAGAACGTTAGTCCACAAACGCTTGATCTGATCGTGCGGGATGCGTACCTTTGCCCGCTTTTCCTGAATACGCCACCCCTTGGAGAGCGCCATGTCCGCTGATCTCGAGCATATCCGTCAAATCATGCGAGAGGCTGACTGCCTGTACACCGAAGCTGAAGTCGAGGCGGCTATCGCCCGCGTTGGTGCACACATCAACGAACAACTGGCAGACACTAACCCGGTGGTGTTCTGTGTGATGAACGGCGGCCTGATTTTCGCCGGCAAGCTGCTCACCCATTTGCAGTTCCCGCTGGAAGCGTCCTACCTGCACGCCACCCGCTATCGCAATGAAACCAGCGGCGGCGAGCTGTTCTGGAAAGCCAAGCCGGAAGTGTCGTTTATCGACCGTGACGTGTTGATCATCGACGACATCCTCGACGAAGGTCACACCCTGGGCGCGATCATCGATTTCTGCAAGCACGCCGGCGCGCGCAAAGTGCACACCGCCGTGTTGATCGACAAAGACCACGACCGCAAGGCTCGCCCGGACCTGAAAGCCGATTTCGTCGGCCTGCCGTGCATCGACCGCTACATCTTCGGTTACGGCATGGATTACAAAGGCTACTGGCGTAACGCTAACGGGATCTTCGCTGTTAAAGGCATGTAAACGATGACTACGCCGCGCTTTCTTGATCAATCCTTGTTCACAGATTTGGCCGGGAAAGCGGCGGCTAATCCGCGTGGGCGCCAGCACCACAATTTCCATCAGATGGAAGACGCTTGTCATCGGATGGCCGTAGGCCTGCAACCAAACACCTACATCCCGCCGCACCGGCATTTGGGCGAAAACAAGGCTGAAACCTTGTTGGTGCTCAAAGGGCGGCTTGGGGTGTTGATTTTCGATGAGTCCGGCACGTTGCTGACAAAGCAGATCCTGCAAGCTGGCGGTGATTGTGTCGGGGTGGATCTGCCAGCTGGTGTGTTCCACAGCATTGTGGTGCTGGAAGCCGACAGCTTGATGTTCGAGTGCAAGGCCGGTCCTTACCGCCCTGTGGGTGAAGGTGAGCTGGCACACTGGGCGCCGCGCGAGGGCGAGCCGGGTGTGGCCGAGTATCTGGCGTGGATGCGCGCTCAATTCGATTGATGTCCGGCACACCACCGCGATTTCCTGTAGCAGCCTTCGGCAGCTGCTACAGTGCTGCGCTTCGTCCCTGGAGCCCGTCATGAGTCTATTGATCCGCAGTTGCGCCGCAGTGTTGCTGGCCCTCAGTTTGCCCCTGGCCGCCGCACCTGCGCCGATGCACGCGCAGTACCTGCCACCGGATGACCTGACCCTGCGCGACGCGGAGCCCGAGCAGCAACAGCTCATGCAGGTCACCGAGTATTCCGTGGTCGTGGGTAGCCAACGCCAATCCAGTCAACAGCCGATTCCGGTCACGTCACCGTTGTTGATCCGTCTCAAGGGTAAATCCCTGAACAAAGGCGCGACCATCAGCCAGGTCCTGGTCAATTTCGATGGCGAAAGCAAAAGCCTGAAAAAGCCGGTCTACGACGATAAAAGCAAAACCCTGACGCTGTATTACCCGTTGGCGCAATACCGGGTCGTCATCGACTTGTTGCGCAATGACACGGTGTATTGCCAGTTCTTGAGCTATGCCAATGGCCATGTCTGGGCTGATTTACACACCGCAGCCACTCGTCCGCGTTGAGCCCGGCGGCAAGGGAGGGGTAAACTGCCCGCCCCGTGAAATGTCTGCGAGCTGGAGTCGGCAATGCGTAAAGATAAGAAGCAAGTGATTGGTGACGAGATCGGCGACGAGCAGATCAAGTTGTTCCTCGATTTCGAGCCAGTCGACGCCACTTCGCCGTCGCTGCACAAATTGATCAAGGCCTACCGTGGCCTGCGAATCGATGACTTCGAGCGTTTTCTGACGTTCTTCGTTGCAGCCGGCTTCGACGTTGACGGCCAGGATGAGCACGGCAAAACCTTCGTTGACCTGATCCAGGATCAGCGTAACGCCCCGGATTACATCGAGCTGATCAAAAAGGCTCGCGGCTGATCTCCCAGCCAAACCGATATGTGTGGCGCGGGTTTTACCGGCCATAAAAAAACGCCCCGCTCTCAATGAGAGCGGGGCGTTTTTTATGCGGCCCAATCAAGCGAAGCTTGGGGTCTCGCTGTTTTCTTCAACCAGCTCCAGCGCGATGTTGTTGTGCGCATTGATCTTGCGATACAGCGCCGCATCGGTTTCCAGGACCTTTTCACGAGCCGGGAAGATTTCCGCCAGTTTGGCAGCCCATTCGCCCTTGGCCTTGCCCGCGAAGCATTTTTCGATCAGCTCAAGCATGATCGAAACCGTCACCGAAGCGCCTGGGGAGGCGCCGAGCAGGGCAGCAAGGGAACCGTCCTTGGCCGCGACCAGTTCGGTACCGAACTGCAGAACGCCGCCCTTTTTCGGGTCTTTCTTGATGATCTGCACACGTTGGCCGGCCACTTCCAGGCGCCAGTCTTCGGCTTTCGCTTCAGGGTAGAAACGACGCAGGGATTCCAGGCGCTGCTCCATCGACTGCATCACTTCGCTGACCAGGTACTTGGTCAGGTCCATGTTGTTTTTCGCCACGGCCAGCATCGGGCCGATGTTGCCAGCGCGTACCGACATCGGCAGGTCCATGAAGGAACCGTGCTTGAGGAACTTGGTGGTGAAACCGGCGTAAGGTCCGAACAACAGGGACTTGTTGCCGTCAACGACGCGGGTGTCCAGGTGAGGTACGGACATTGGTGGCGAACCCACGGCGGCCTGGCTGTAAACCTTGGCCTGGTGGTGCTTGACCACTTCCGGGTTGTCGCAACGCAGCCACTGGCCACTGATCGGGAAGCCGCCGAAGCCTTTGCTTTCTTCGATGCCCGAGGCCTGCAACAGCGGCAACGCCGCGCCGCCAGCGCCCAGGAAGACGAACTTCGCGTCGACGTCACGGGTATTGCCGCTGTTGACGTCCTTGATGCTGACGGTCCAACCACCGTTGTTACGCTTGAGGCCAGTCACGCGCTTGCAGTACTTGACCTGTGCATCGGGTGCGCTGGTCAGGTGCTTGAGCAGTTGATTGGTCAGGGCGCCGAAGTTGACGTCGGTGCCATTCAAGACGCGGGTGGCGGCGACAACTTCGTCGGCCGGACGGCCCGGCATCATCAGCGGCATCCAGTCGGCCATTTTGGCTTTGTCTTCGGTGTATTCCATGTCCGCGAAGGCGTGGTGCTTGCTCAGCACCTTGAAGCGTTCCTTGAGGAAGGAAATACCGCTTTCACCTTGCACGAAGCTCAGGTGCGGCACCGGGCTGATGAACGTCTTGCACGAGCCGAACGTGCCTTTTTTGGTCAGGTAGGACCAAAACTGCTTCGACACCTCGAACTGGGTGTTGATGTGCACGGCTTTCTTGATGTCGACGGTGCCATCGGCAGCCTGCGGCGTGTAGTTGAGCTCACACAGCCCGGCGTGACCGGTACCGGCGTTGTTCCATGGGTTGGAACTCTCTGCGGCACCGGAATCCATCAGCTCGACGACTTCCAGCTTGATCGCGGGGTCGAGCTCTTTGAGCAATACCGCAAGGGTGGCACTCATGATGCCGGCCCCAACCAGTACTACGTCGACTGCTTCGTTATGCGCCATTTAACGCGTCTCCAAAATCTGCAGCACCAAATTGTCGGCATGGCTGCCAGGCGTTCCGGGGCGTGTCAGTGATGCCCCTGGTACCCATGTCAGTATCGCCATGTCCGAATCTTCGCAATTTTTCGCAACTTCGACGGACGCTACCGGCCGGGCTAATGAGGTCTATGAACTCATTTCAACACGCGACTGGCAATTCGACTTATGGTCGATACATCCGTTTGTGCAACCAAATCCGTAGCGGACAGGCTTCAGGCTCCGGTGTTCGAGGAGTACTCGGTCCTGTGTCGTTGGGCTGTTTCAGACGCTAATGGTGCATGTTCAGACGCAAAACTATTCATTTGCTCGCCACACTCTTGTGAAGTTGTGAAAACCCGTTTTTTTCACGCTCTTTTGAAGACGTGAACCTCAAAAAAGGGCTGTCCCTGCCTGGCACCGTGCCCGGAAGGATTGCCGTCATGGGGTACATGACTGGCAAAACGGGCAAACAGCTCAGTGACCGAGCGTAATGACAGCTCTGCAGATTCGCGAAAAGTGGGGGTTTTGCTCAAGGAACAGCAAGCGCGCCAGCTTCACTCGATCTGTGTGGGCGGCTCTCTGTGGGCGGTGCGGGGTGTCAATACCGAGGCATTGACGATGCTGCGAGGCCCGATCAGGAGACGTCCTTATAATCGGGGGGAGATTGTATCTAAGAAACGCAGGGAAATGGACGTGTTTAATGACTTTTATTAGGCGTCTGGTCAGGTGGTCAACAGTTGTTGCGCTCGTGCACGTGGCTGACGGGTGCTAACCCGGGCACTCGGCGGCAGGGGATGGTGCAACCAGTTGAGGCGGATTTCTTCGATTTCGACCCAGCCATCGCCCATCGGCTGGAGGCTGCACTGCTTGAACGCCTGGCAATGACCATTGCTGTCGAGCAGGGCAAAGCAACGGTGCAGCGGGCGTGGCGCGAACAAAGAGACGAGATAGCGCATGGCGAAGAACCTTGTGAGGTGACTGCAGTGAAGATTGCCCATTAGCCGTTACGTGCGAGTGTATGGGCGATGACAGGTGTGTGACAGGAACCGCTTTCCCAAGGGCATGTCAGACATTTCAGTAATGATTGAAGGCCACTGGTTCGCCGCAGTGGCCCACCGCTATACTGCCAGCCTGTTTGTGCCTGATTCTGGAGAGAAGCGCATGTTGCAACGCCTGTTGTTCGGTTTGATCACTGTGACCAGTTTGACCCTCGTCGGCTGCGCCCACAGCCCGCAACAACTGAACCCTGAACCCAAGCTGACGACTCAGCTGGCACCGGTCGGCCATGGTCAGCCCGTGGTGGTGCGTGTAGTGGACGGTCGTCCGTCGCCAACGCTGGGCACGCGCGGCGGCCTGTACCCGGAAACCAGCGCGATTACCGTGCAGAGCGCGCAGATTCTGCCGAAGTTGCAGGCGCAAGCCGAAGCGGCCGTGCGGTTGCTGGGTTTCACACCGAACGCCAACGCAATGAATGCCCCGCAAATCACCGTGACCCTGACCGAGCTGAAGTATCAGTCGCCTAAAGAAGGCATGTATGTGACTGAAGCGACCATCGGTGCGACGTTCCGCTCCGATGTGCAGAACGCCAACCGTCGTTACAGCGGCCGTTACGGTGCATCGCTGGATCAGCGTTTTGGCATGGCACCCAACCAGGAAACCAACACCAAGCTGGTCAGCGATGTGTTGAGTGATGCGTTGACGCGACTGTTCAAGGACCCGACTGTGGGTCAGGTTCTCGGCGAGTAACTTTTCCGCAGAATCAAAAAAGCCCGGAGCCAGCCATGGCCCCGGGCTTTTTTATGTCTGCAATACACCGTTGGCCTGTAGGCGCCGAGCTTGCTCGCGATTGCGTACTGTCAGTCAACGTCAATATTGAATGTGATGCCGCCATCGCGAGCAAGCTCGGCTCCTACAGGTTGAGGTGGTGTCAGGCCGCTTCGGAATAGAAGTCCAGCACGCTCACACCGGTCAGCAAATCCGCTTCCGGCAAGTCCGCATGTTGATGCCCGCCCAGCGCGCAATAGACAAGCCAGTGACGGTCTTGAACGTTGAAGGCGAGGCTTCCCACAAGGTTTTGTTGCTCGTCGCTTGGGGCAATGAGGTAGAGGCGGTCCTGGTTTTCGGCGTGAAGCATGACGGTTTCCATGTCTGTTTGCGTGGGGCCGCAGACTGACGGATTCAGATGACGAAGCCGTGACGCAGGACAGGAATCTGCCAAATGGTGAGTTATTTGTCGTAAAGCAGGTGCAGGCGCAGAGGCATTCGGTAGAATCCGCGCCGCCGTCGTCGGTTCGACGTCTGCCACACCTGTTTTGCTTGAGGTCCGTGATGTCGCTGCATTTGATGACGCTGTTTACTGCCCATCCCGCCAAGCTGGTCAATCTGCTGGCCTTGCTGCTTGCCTTCCCGGGCGGTTGGCTGCTGCATGCAACCCGTCGTCGCGAGCAACGTGCCATGGCCAGTATCCTGGCCCAGCGCCAGAGCCAGCCTGGCATCGAGCCGACCCTCGATTGGGCGACCTTGCGCATGAACCGCTTTTTCTATCGCTTCGGTTTTGCCTGCCTGGGGCTTGCGTTGCTGGTGTCGTGGATCAGCACACGGGTTTGACAGCAAACAACGCAGCAATGAAAACGGCGCCCGAAGGCGCCGTTGTCGTATCCAGCCAAAAACCTTACAGCGGCAAGCCTGCCTTGACGCGGTACTGATTACGCACCGGCGTCGCATATTGCAGCACCATGAATGGGCGATGCTCCATCGGGCAGGCCTCCAGACGGCGCTGCCACTCTTCCTGTGCCTTGGCCAACTCATCGGCCGCAAACACTTGCGACGCTGTCGGCACCTGCAATTGCGGGTCGGCGTCTGTCCACTGGGCGTAAGCCAGGTAATGCACCGGGAACAACCGGTAGCCGCCCAGAATCTGCTTGTCCATCTCGACCGCCAATTGCTTGGTGTCATCAAACAGCTCGGTGATCGGCGCGGCGAAGTTCACATGGACCCGGCCCTTGTAGCCCGTGATGCCCTTGGCGATGCTCACATCGTCTTCGCCCGGTACTTTGGTGTAGCTGCCGGTGGTGGCACGGATGAACAATTCGCGTGCCTTGGCCTGATCGCACGGGTCGTATTCATAGCTGATCGACACCGGGGTGAGGTTCAGCGACTGAATGACTTCGCCGAACGGCTCGTCCTTGCGGCTCATGTGGAACATTTTGAGGATGGCCGATTCGGTGCGGTCGTCGCCGTCTTTCGCCCGGCCTTCGGCCTGGGCGATCCAGATCGAGGCGCAATCGTTGCGGATCGAGTGGTTGATGTAGGCCGACAGCAGTTGATAGGCCGCCATCTTCTCGCGACGACCGGTGATCGAACGGTGCACGATGAAGCTCTTGTTCAGGCGCATCAGGTCGCTGACGAAGGGCTTTTGCAGCAGGTTGTCGCCGATCGCGATGCGCGGTGTCGGCAGGCCTGCGTGGTACACGGCGTAGTTGACGAAGGCCGGATCCATCACGATGTCGCGGTGGTTGGCGATGAACAAGTAAGCGCTGCCGGACTTGAACTGTTCGACACCGGTGTACGTGACACCGTCGGTCGCGCGTTCGATGGTGTGGTCGACGTACATCTCGACCTTGTCCTGCAATGTGGCCACCGATGTCACACCGGCGAACTCTCGACGCAGCCGATGAGCTATAAGAGGTTTAAGCATCCAGCCCAAAGTGCCGGCAAAACGCGGGAAGCGGAAGTGGGTGAGGATATCTAGAAACGCCTTGTCGCCGAGCAGCCTGTCCAGTACCGCTGGGACTTCGCTATCGTCGTAAGGTCGGATGGCATCGAATTCGCCCATCATGCTCTCTTGTTAGAAACGGCTAGGGTAAGTAAAGGTTTTGATCGAAAACCAACGGGGCACGGTCTGAAAAAGTAGCCAGACAAAAATAGCCCTGCAAATAGACCGGCGATTATACGCACAAGTCACTTGGGAGACCGCGATGCTGGAACCTGCGCTGTATGAATGTCCGTATTGCGGTGAAGAGGTCGAGACGACGCTGGACTTGTCCGGTGGCGATCAGACCTATATTGAAGACTGTCAGGTCTGTTGTCGGCCGATTACCTTTGTTTTACAGGTTCATGAAGGCGAATGGCATCTCGAAGTCTTCAGTGAAAACGAATGAGGGGTGTCTATGCAGCGCATCTACGAACCTGAAAACCTGATGGAAGGCGAGTTGCTGCAAGGCATGTTGGCCAGCGAGGGCGTCGAGGCGCATCTGGTGGGGCGCGATTTGCTCGGCGGCACGGGCGAACTGCCGATCTTTGGCCTGTTGGGCCTGTCGGTGGATAACGACCAGGCCGAGTACGCCCGCGAGCTGATCACCGCGTACAATGCCGCGCTGCCGCTGACTGGCGATGAACCCGAGAGCTTTCCCGGCACGCTGGTCTGTTAGGCTGGCGTTCGTTTGATCAAGAGTCGTGTCAGCCCATGTGTGGACGTTATGCCCTGTTTCGCTGGAACCCCGCCTTCGCGGCCCTGCCCGGTTTTCCCGCCGATCAGCAGGCCCAGTGGAATATCTCCCCCAACGACTCGGTATTGATGCTGCGCGCTGGTGCCGAAGGCCAGCGTGAACTGGCCCGTGCCCGCTGGGGGCTGACGCCGCCATGGCTGACCGACCTGTCCCGCACTCCGGCCCACGCCCGTGCCGAAACCGTGGCGGAACAACCGATGTTCCGCCAGGCCTTTCGTGAACGTCGTTGCCTGCTGCCAGCCAACGGTTTCTATGAATGGCGCGGGACCACGCGCAAGCGCCCGTACTGGTTGACGCCGGGGGAGGGCTCTTCGCTGTTTTTTGCCGCTATCTGGGAAGCGTACCCGGTGCAGGAGCAGGTGTGGCTGAGCACTGCGGTGATTACGCAACCGGCGTCGAGCCAGCGGCGACCGTTGATTCTCGATGAGGCAGGGCAGGAGGCGTGGCTCGATCCCGAGACGCCGTTGCATGTGTTGCAGGCATTGCTCGCCAGTGAACCCGCCGCGTTGCGCGAGCGGGTGCTGGCCAATCTGGTGAATGATCCGAAGCTGAATGCGCCGGAGTGTCTGACCCCCGGCTGATTGATCGTTCCCACGCTCCGCGTGGGAATGCCGCCATGGACGCTCCGCGTCCAAAGTGACGCGGAGCGTCACGGGATTCACTCCCACGCAGAGCGTGGGAACGATCGCAACACACTAAACCTTGAACTGATTGATCAACCGCCGCTGCTGTTCGGCCAGTTTGGTCAAATCCGCACTCGCCGCACTTGATTCATCCGCCCCGCCAGCCACTTCATTGGCCACTTGCCCAATGTTGATCACGTTACGGTTGATGTCATCGGCGACTGCACTCTGTTCCTCGGCCGCACTGGCAATCTGGGTGTTCATGTCATTGATCACCGACACGGCCTGCGTAATGGTTTCCAGCGCCTCGGCCGCTTTCGCCGCATGCTGCACGCTTTCGTCCGTGCGGTTCTGGCTGTCTTCCATGACTCGCACCACATCGCGGGTGCCTTGTTGCAGTTGCTGAATCATGGTCTGGATTTCTTCGGTGGCCTTCTGGGTCTTTTGCGCCAGGTTGCGCACTTCATCGGCCACCACCGCAAATCCACGGCCCTGTTCACCGGCGCGGGCCGCTTCGATGGCGGCGTTCAAGGCCAGCAGGTTGGTCTGTTCGGCGATTCCGCGAATGGCCGTGAGGATCGCGTTGATGTTCTCGCTGTCCTTGGCCAGTGTTTGCACCACGCCGACAGCCTTGCCAATTTCCACGGCCAGCACGCCAATCGAGTTCGAGGTGTCCCGCACAATTTGCATACCTTGGGCCGCTGCCTGATCAGCATGACTGGCCGCTTGCGCAGCCTGGGTGGCGTTACGTGCCACGTCCTGGGCGGTGGCGGTCATTTCATGCACTGCCGTGGCCACCTGGTCGATCTCGGCCATTTGTTTCTGCACGCCGATGTTGGTACGGATGGCGATGTCGGCGGTGTGTTCCGAGGAGTCACTGACACTCTGCACCGAGGTCACCACCTGTGTGATCATCGCCTGCAATTTGGCCAGGAACGTATTGAAGCCTTTGGCGATCGAGCCCAATTCATCGGCGCGGTCACTGGTCAGACGGCGTGTCAGGTCGCCTTCGCCTTTGGCGATGTCGTCGAGCATGGCGACCATTTGCTTGAGTGGCCGGGCAATGCCGTGGCCCACCAGCCAGATCACCAGCAAGCCGACACCGGCGATCAACAAACCGACCATGGCCATGCCGAACGTGTCGGATTTGCGCTGGGCGTTCAGGTCGGCCTGCAGTTTTTGCAGATCGGCCATCACCGCATTCAGCGGCAGTTGCAACATCAAGGTCCAGCGGGCGTCGGTCTGGCCAATGCCGAACGGCAGGTACAACTCGATCCGCCCTTGGGCCTTGTCGACGGTGTAGGTCACTTCGCCGCGCTTGAGGTTGGCCATGTTGGCAATCTGTTGGCTGTCGAGGATGTCGCTGACCTTTTCACCGAATTTGCTCGGGTCTTTGGTGTAGGCAACAATTCGGCCGTTGCCGCCGATCAGCGCCATTTCCCCGGCACCGCTGTACAGTTTGTGATTCGCACCCAGGAGCATTTCCTGAATGAAGTTCACTGACAGGTCGGCGCCGACGATGCCCTGGAAGGCGCCGTTGAGCATGATCGGTTCAATAAACGAGGCGAGCATGACGACTTTGTCGCCGACCTTGTAGGGCGCCGGATCGATCACGCAGGATTTTTTGGTTTCCTTGGAGCACAGGTAGTACTCGCTGGCGCGCACGCCGGTGGACAGGGTTTTCTGGTCGTCGACGTCCACCAGTTTGTCCAGGCCAAGGGTGCCGTCCTCATTGCGGAACCACCACGGCAGGAAGCGCCCGTTGCTGGCGTCGATGCCGTTCACTTGGGTGCCGACGTAGGCCGCATCGTTGTGGTCGAGAGCGTTTTTTTCCCAGCCGATGTAGGTGCCGAGGATCTTCGGGTTCTTGACCACGTTTTCCTTGATCAGGCTGATCAACTGCTCGCGGCTGACGGTCAGTTGTGGCTGGCCATCGGCGCCCGGGGTCCCAATCAGTGCGTTGACCCGCACCAGTCCCCCGGCAATCAGCAGTGGCGCTTCAAGTTCGCGCTGGATCTGGCTGACCTGGGTTTGCGCCAGGGACGTCAGGCGTTGTTCGATGACTTGCTCGAATTGCGCCTGGGTCCGTTCCTGGACCATGTCTTGCGTTCGTGCGCCGGAAAACAGCGCGTACAGCACCAGGGCTGCTACTACGCTAAGTACGATGGCGCCAGCGAGGGCCGCCACGGAGAACTGGATCGACTTGAATTTCATGGGTGCTCCGCACGCAAGAGGACGTCTGCGGTGGTGTATCGGCAGCGGGGCAGTCAGCCATGAGCAAGTGCGGCTTAAATGACTGTTTTGGGTGTGCCCGTGTCGCAATCAGAAAGGTGTCGAACCTTTGTGCTGCAAGGCAGTCAGTGCTGTATGAATTTTTTGCTACTACCGTCATCCCCAGTCGGGGCGGCGGATTTGAAGGAGTGCCGTGATGAACAAGTCTCTGGTTGCGTGCGTGTTGGGTTCAGTGTTGCTGCTTAACGGCTGCGAGACCGTCAACACGACCAGTGCGGGTGAAGTCGGCGTCGTTCGCCAGCAACACATGACCACATTATTGTCGAGCGCACAGGTCAATCAGTCCTACGCGCAGGATTACAAGCAGACCCTGGGGGAAGCGAGCAACAAAAACGTCCTCGACAAGACCAGTACTGAAGCCACGCGTGTTCAGGCGATTGCCGATCGTCTCATCGCCCAGGCGCCAACGTTTCGCCCGGATGCCGCGCAATGGCAGTGGGAGGTCAATCTGATCAAGAGTGAGGATATGAACGCCAACTGCGGTCCTGGCGGCAAGATCATTGTGTACACCGGTCTGATCGATAAGCTGCAACTGACCGACGACGAACTGGCTGCGGTGATGGGGCATGAAATCGCCCACGCCTTGCGCGAGCATGGCCGTGAAGCGTTATCCAAAGCCTATGGCGTGAGTCTCGCGCAGCAATTGGCGATAGCGGCGGGTGCACCCGCCTTGATGGTCGAGGCAGGGAATAACGGCGTGAACCTGTTGATGACCTTGCCCAACAGTCGCACCAATGAAAACGAAGCAGACCTGATTGGCCTGGAGCTGGCGGCGCGTGCGGGCTACAACCCGAATGCGGCGATCACCCTGTGGGAAAAGATGAGCAAGTCTGACGAAGGTGCGCCACCCGAGTTCCTCAGCACTCACCCTTCTTCCAGCAGCCGCACCGCAGCGTTGCAGGCGGCGATTCCGAAGGTGATGCCGTTGTACGAGAACGCGCGCAAATCCTGATGTTTTTGTATCGCCAGTGAGGGCCTCATCGCGAGCAGGCTCGCTCCTGCATTGGAACTCGGTCAAATGTGGGAGCGGGCTTGCCCGCGATGAACGATAACGCGGTCTACCGTCTTAACGCATCAAACCCAACCGCTGCTCTGCATCGCCTTGTACACCGCCACAATCGCCAAGATAAGGAATGCCGACGCCGCCAGGCGACGGATCAGGGTCAACGGCAGCTTGTCTGCGGCAAAGTTACCCGCCAGTACCACCGGTACGTTGGCAATCAGCATGCCGGCGGTGGTGCCGATGATGACCAGCCACAAATCCGGGTATTGCGCCGCCAGCATCACGGTAGCGACTTGGGTCTTGTCACCCATTTCCGCCAGGAAGAAGGCGATCAATGTGGTCAGGAACGGCCCGAACTTGCGTGCGGTGCTGACGTCGTCGTCCATCTTGTCCGGTACCAGGGTCCACAGGGCGGTGGCGGTGAAGCTGGCGGCCAGGATCCAGTGCAGCGTCGCATTCGAGAAGAAGCTGCCGAACCAGGCACCTACCGCACCGGCGGCTGCGTGGTTGGCCAGGGTCGCGGCGACGATGCCGGCGATGATGGGCCAGGGCTTGCGAAAGCGGGCAGCGAGAATGAGCGCGAGCAGTTGCGTCTTGTCGCCGATTTCGGCCAAGGCAACGATTGCGGTAGGAACGAGAAGTGAATCCAGCATCATCAGGGTTTTTCCTAAGGGGCGGGTCGACACGGCTATGACACGTACAGCCTTCCCGCCCCGGGTAAGGTGTTCGTGTCATAGGTCTTGTCAAACCCTGCGATCCGTCTGATGCGGACGCTTGGGTCGCATACGCCATGGTCTGAGGACCAAGTATGTTGACGTATGCCGGACGAGCATGGCGCTCGTGGGAGACTACTCCCCTAGGACGGAGCGGATTCTGCCTAGGCAAAATCCGTTAGGCAAGCACTTATTTATCAGCCGCGTTTGGCCCGATAGATACGAAACCCCTGGCCCTCAGCCTTGATGGCGCACACGCCGAGGTGCTCTTCGATCAGCGGTTGGTACTTCAGGAAGCTGTTGGCGACCAGGCGAAGTTCGCCGCCGTTTTTCAGATGTTTGGCTGCTTTTCGCAGCAAGTTCTCGGTGGCGTAGTAGTCGGTGTGAACGCCGACATGGAACGGCGGATTGCTCAGAATCGCACTCAAACCCATGGGCGCGGCGTCGATACCGTCACCGGTAATGACGTCAGCTTCCAGACCGTTGGCCGCCAGGGTCAGGCGACTACTGGCAGCGGCAAAGGCATCGACGTCGAGCAACGTCACCTGATTGTGCGGATAACGACGCTTAACCGCGGCACCCAGTACGCCCGCGCCGCAACCGAAGTCCAGCAAGTGGCCGCTCGGTAGCTTGTCCAGGTGCTCCAGCAGCAACGCGCTGCCACGATCCAGTCGGCCGTGACTGAAAACCCCCGGCAAACTGATGACTTTCAATGGCCCCTCAGCCAGTGGCAATTCGTAGGTCTCGGCCAGGCTTTCCAGCGATTTGGCTTCTGGCGCATTGGCCACCGTGACCAGCCAGAGCTGGCAATGACGGGCGCTGTCGAGCTTGCGCGGCTTGCCGAACGGATTCAGTTGTTTGGCTGCCCCTTCGATGCCGCTGCGTTTTTCGCCCACCAGGTACAATTCGCGACCGGCCAGGCGCGAGGCGAGGGCGTTGAGGATGTAGTCGGTCAGGTCCTTGGACTTGGGCAAGAACACCACGGCGGTTGCGAACTCACGCTCGGGGGCGTCTACACCAAAATGGCTGCGCTCGGCGAAACGTGCGTCCAGCGCGGCTTGATCGCCGGCGTGCCAGCACCAGCCGTGGGCATCGGGCAAGCGGCCCAGCAGGTCATCGGCGGGCAAACCGGCGAGTAACACCGAGCCCTGGAATAATTCGGCCTGACGAAGCAGTACTTCACTGCGCGGATCCATACTCTGCTCCTTGAAAAAAAGTGCGGCAGTTTATCAACTGACGACCCGCAGCGCTGTACCGCTGAAGTAGGCCTGCGCGTTTTCGCTCAACTGCCCGACGATTCGCTGCCGCGCCTCGCGACTGCCCCAGGCGTTGTGCGGGGTGACGATCAATCGCGGGATGTCATCGGCCAGCAAGGGATTGCCCGCCGTCGGGGGCTCGACACTCAGCACATCGGTGGCGGCGCCGCCCAGATGACCCTTGCGCAGCGCATCGGCCAGCGCCTGCTCATCGATCAAGCCACCGCGCGCGGTATTGACCACGAAGGCACCGGGTTTCATCGAGGCCAGTTCGCGGGCGCCGATGAAATGGCGGGTGTGTTCGTTGAGCGGGCAATGCAGGGTCAGCGCATCGATTTGCGGCAGCAATTCATTTAACGGCAGCCGATCCGGGCGGGCAGGTCGGCCGGGAATCTGACCGAGCAGCACACGCATGCCGAACGCTTCGGCCAGCCGCGCGACTGCGCTACCAAGTTCGCCATGGCCGAGCAAGCCGAGGGTTTTGCCTTCCAGTTCGACGATCGGGTAATCCAGCAGGCAGAACTGTTTCGCTTGCTGCCAGCGGCCTTCACCCACGGCTTTTTGGTAGTCAGCCAGGCGTGTCGCCAAGTTGAGCAGCAGCATGATCGTGTGCTGTGCCACCGATGGCGTGCCGTAACCCTGGCAGTTGCAAACAGTAACGCCATGGGCGCGGGCGGCGGCGAGGTCGACATTGTTGGTGCCGGTGGCCGTGATCAGGATCAGCTTGAGCTGGGGGCTGGCAGCGATGGCGGCGGCATCGATCAGGATCTTGTTGGTGATGGCGACGGTGGCGCCCTTTATACGTTCGATCACTTGATCCGGCGTGGTCTGTGCGAACAGTTGCAACTCGTCGAAACAGGCCTGCAGCGGGCCGAGGTCGAGGTCGCCGAGGTCCAGGGACGGGTGGTCGAGGAAAACGGCGCGGCGAGAGTTCGTCATCAACTGTACCTTTTGTGCATTGAACTGAAGGCGTAATCTGCCGAGCCTACCAGATGAAACAAATGGTTACCCATTGCACAAAAGTAGCTAAGTTGACGCGCTATGCGATGAAGCACCGACATCCCTGTAGCAGCTGGCGAAGCCTGCGTTCGGCTGCGCAGCAGTCGTAAACACAGAGCATGCGGACTTCCTGTAAGAGCGCGGTGCCTGATTTCACGACTGCTGCGCAGCCGAACGCAGGCTTCGCCAGCTGCTACAGGGATGTTGTCAGCCTGGATTTTTCATTTCGACCGATCTGCCCCCAAAGGAGCCCCGATGTACTGGACAGAGTTTTTGACCGTTGCCCTGATTCACTTGTTGGCCGTGGCCAGTCCCGGCCCGGACTTTGCCGTGGTGGTGCGTGAGAGCGTGACCCATGGTCGTCGCGCCGGCACCTGGACGGCGCTGGGTGTCGGTACGGCGATTTTCCTCCATGTCGGCTATTCGTTGCTCGGCATCGGTCTGATCGTGTCCCAGTCGATCGTGCTGTTCAACGCGCTGAAATGGGCCGCTGCCGCGTACTTGTTGTACATCGGCTACAAGGCCCTGCGTGCGCAACCGGCCAAAGCGGTCGATGATAATCTGCACAAGGAGGCCGGCGAACGCACCGCACGTGGCGCCTTCACGTCCGGTTTCGTGACCAACGGTCTGAACCCCAAAGCCACGCTGTTCTTCCTGTCGCTGTTCACGGTCGTCATCAACCCGCACACGCCGCTGGCGGTGCAGGCCGGTTACGGGGTTTATCTGGCGGCGGCGACTGCGTTGTGGTTCTGCCTGGTGGCGCGCCTGTTCAGCCAGCAGCGTGTGCGCGCCGGCTTCGCCCGCATGGGCCACTGGTTCGACCGGACCATGGGCGTGGTGCTGATTGCCATCGGCGTGAAGCTCGCTTTCACCGAGATGCATTGATCGCGACGGCGCGTTACTGACATCGAACTCCCACAAATGCTGGCGTAAAGCTAGCATTTGATCGGCTCTGCAAATCATTCCTTTGGCTGATTTGGCTGTCATGGAAGGGCACTAGAGTGCTTAACATTCAGCCAACACCGTGCAGTCAGAAAAGGGATTCTTATGTTGCAGACTCGCGTTATCCCCCCAGCCGAAGGCGCTTACCAGTATCCGCTGCTGATCAAGCGGCTGCTGATGTCCGGCGCTCGTTATGAGAAAACCCGCGAGATCATCTACCGCGACCAGTTGCGCTACAGCTATCCGACCCTGATCGAGCGGGTTGCGCGGCTGGCCAACGTGTTGACGGCAGCCGGCGTCAAGGCCGGGGATACCGTGGCGGTGATGGATTGGGACAGCCATCGATACCTGGAATGCATGTTCGCCATCCCGATGATCGGCGCGGTGATCCACACGATCAACGTGCGCCTGTCGCCGGAACAAATCCTCTACACCATGAACCATGCCGAGGACCGCTTTGTGCTGGTCAACAGCGAGTTCGTGGGGCTGTACCAGGCGATTGCCGGGCACCTGACCACGGTCGAGAAAACCCTGCTGCTCACCGACCTGCCGGAAAAGACCGCCGACCTGCCCAACCTGGTCGGCGAGTACGAGCAATTGCTGGCAGCGGCCAGTACGCAGTACGACTTCCAGGACTTCGACGAAAACTCGGTCGCCACCACGTTCTACACCACCGGTACCACCGGTAATCCCAAAGGTGTGTATTTCACCCATCGGCAACTGGTGCTGCACACCATGGGCGTCTCGACGATCATGGGCGCCATCGACAGCGTGCGCCTGTTGGGCACCAACGACGTGTACATGCCGATCACCCCGATGTTCCATGTGCATGCCTGGGGCTTGCCGTATGTGGCGACCATGCTCGGGCTCAAGCAGGTTTATCCGGGCCGTTACGATCCGGAATACCTGGTGGAGCTGTGGCGAAAGGAGAAGGTCACCTTTTCCCACTGCGTGCCGACCATTCTGCAAATGGTCCTCAATGCCAAAGCGGCGCAAGGCACGGACTTCGGCGGCTGGAAAATTGTCATCGGCGGCAGCGCACTGAATCGCACCCTGTACGACGCGGCCAAGGCCAAGGGCATTCAGTTGACGGCCGCTTACGGCATGTCGGAAACCGGGCCACTGGTGTCGTGTGCTCACCTCAACGATGAGTTGATGGCGGGTAGCGAAGACGAACGCACCACCTATCGCATCAAGGCCGGCGTGCCGGGGCCATTGGTCGAGGCGGCGATCGTCGACACCGACGGCAATTTCCTGCCCGCCGATGGCGAAACCCAGGGCGAACTCGTGCTGCGTGCGCCATGGCTGACCGAGGGTTACTTCAACGAGCCGCAGAAGGGCGCCGAGCTGTGGGCCGGGGGCTGGCTGCATACCGGCGACGTGGCGACGCTGGACAGCATGGGCGTGATCGACATTCGTGATCGCATCAAAGATGTGATCAAGACCGGTGGCGAGTGGATCTCGTCGCTGGACCTTGAAGACTTGATCAGTCGTCACGAGGCGGTACGTGAAGTAGCAGTGGTGGGCATCGCAGATCCGCAGTGGGGCGAGCGGCCGTTTGCGCTGCTGGTGATCCGCGAGGGGTATGAGATTGGGGCCCGGGAACTCAAGGAACACCTCAAGCCATTCGTGGAGTTGGGGCACCTGAGCAAGTGGGCGATCCCGAGCCAGATCGCCCTTGTTACTGAAATTCCCAAGACCAGTGTCGGCAAGCTCGACAAGAAGCGCATCCGCCTCGACATCACTGAATGGCAGGCCAATAACAGCGCCTTCCTCTCGACGCTTTAAGCGTTTCCCTGTGTGCCCGAAAGGGCACGCCAGGCCCACCAAGCAAGCGCTTGGCTTGTGTAATCCGGATTTTCAGCCATCCTTGCCGTGCCGACAGGTGTCGGACTGGCAAAGGACTGTTCCAGAGTGGCTGGCAGCTGCAAATCACACTTTAGAGGGATCAAGCTCTACTACCTGCTGGCTATAGTCCGCTCAAGGATTTTTAAGAACGGAGCTCACGTACAAACGGGGCGATTCAATTTTGGAGTGACTTCGGGACGCCTTGGTTCCCCGTCACCCACAACGTTTTTAGAAGTACTCACTGCCATAACAATAATGCACATGGAGTAGCGTCGATGACATCAGTAAACACGTTCTGGCGCCGGGCGAAATTGCCTCTGGCGGTCAGTCTCGCCTCTACGCTCGCCGGGCCTGCATTCGGCGTCAGTTTCAACGTTGGTGAAATCGAAGGTCAGTTCGATTCGTCGCTCTCCCTGGGTATGAGTGTCTCGACCCAACAGCCGAACAAGAATCTGATTGGCGTGAACAACGGCGGGCACGGCCTGTCACAGACCTCCGATGACGGTCACTTGAACTTCAAGAGCGGGCAAGCGTTCTCGAAGATCTTCAAGGGCATCCATGACCTCGAATTGAAATACGGCGATACCGGCGTGTTTGTCCGGGGCAAATACTGGTACGACTTCGCGCTGCAAGACGAAGACCTGGAATTCAAGAACGTCGAAAACGACGGTCGCAAGGAGGGCGCCAAATCTTCCGGCGGCCAAATCCTCGACGCCTTCGTCTATCACAACTACTCCATTGCCGATCAGCCGGGCTCCGTGCGTTTGGGCAAGCAGGTGGTGAGCTGGGGTGAAAGTACCTTCATCGGCGGCGGCATCAACTCGATCAACCCGATTGACGTGTCCGCGTTCCGTCGTCCAGGCGCCGAGATCAAGGAAGGCCTGATCCCGGTCAACATGTTCTACGTGTCGCAGAGCTTGACCGAGAACCTGTCGGCTGAAGCCTTCTACCAACTGGAATGGGACCAGACCGTCGTCGATAACTGCGGCACGTTCTTCTCTCAGCCAGACATCGTGGCCGACGGTTGCGACAACAACCTGCGCGTGCTGAACAAACGTTCGCAGATTCCAGCCATTGCGTTGGGCCCGTTGGCTGCCAACGGTGTCAACGTCGACGAGGAAGGTGTACTGGTTCAGCGCGGCGGCGACCGCGACGCACGGGACAGCGGCCAGTGGGGCGCATCCTTCAAGTACATGTTCGACCCGCTGGACACCGAGTTCGGCGCCTACTTCATGAACTACCACAGCCGTGCGCCGATCTTCAGCGCCACCGGTGCACCTCAGTCGGTCTACAACACGGCGGCTGCACTGCCAGGCCCATTCGCCGCACTCGCCCCGTTGCTGGTGGCCGGTAACTCGAAGTACTTCATCGAATACCCTGAAGACATTCGCCTTTATGGCTTGAGCTTCTCCACCACCCTGCCTACCGGTACCGCGTGGCAAGGTGAACTCAGCTACCGTCCAAACGCGCCGGTGCAGTTGAACTCCACTGACATCCTGTTCGCCGGTGTACGTCCGTTGGGCGGCGCACTGGGTAACGCTTCGTTGCTCTCTGCGGCTCCGGGTCAAGATCTGCACGGGTACAACCGTAAAGAAGTCACCCAGTTCCAGACCACCCTGACGCACTTCTTTGATCAGGTCATGGGCGCCAGCCGTCTGACCCTGGTCGGTGAAGTGGGCGTGACTCACGTCGGCGGCCTGGAAAGTACCGACGACGTCCGTTATGGCCGCGATCCGGTCTATGGTCCGGGCATGTTGCCAGCCACTGGCGCAGTCAATACGTGCGTGGCACTCAACACCAGCACCATCAACGGCGCCGGTCCGGGCACCGCCACCAACAACCGCAGCCGCAACTGCAACAGCGATGGCTTCACCACGGCGACTTCGTGGGGCTACCGCGGTCGTGCGATCTGGGAATACAACGACGTGTTCGCCGGTGTGAACCTCAAGCCTAACGTGGCCTGGTCCCACGACGTAGACGGTTACTCGCCAGGTCCTGGCGGCAACTTTGAGGAAGGTCGTAAAGCGGTGAGCCTGGGTGTCGATGCCGAGTACCAGAACACCTACACCGCGAGCCTGGCTTACACCAACTTCTTCGACGGCAAGTACACCACTGTAGATGACCGCGACTTTGTTGCGCTCAGCGTCGGCGTGAACTTCTAAGCACTGTTTTTTCAGGACGAACACACATATGAAAATAACAAAGAGTCTGTTCCATGCTGGTGTTCTGGGGCTTTCGCTGCTGGCGACGAGCGTGATGGCGGCGGTCCCTGCGGCCGAAGCCGACAAACTGGGCAAGAGCCTGACCCCGATGGGGGCCGAGATGGCGGGTAATGCCGACGGTTCGATCCCAGCCTGGAAACCAATGCCGAAAAACGCCGGCACCGTCGACAGCAAAGGTTTCCTGTCCGACCCGTTCGCCAGTGAAAAACCGCTGTTCACCATCACGGCGCAGAACGTCGACCAGTACAAGGAAAAGCTTGCCCCGGGCCAGTACGCGATGTTCAAGCGCTACCCGGACACCTACAAGATGCCGGTTTATCCGTCCCATCGTGGTTCGACCGTGCCGGATGACGTGTTCGCTGCCATCAAGAAGAACGCCACCACTACCACCCTGGTGTCCGGTGGCAACGGTCTGGAAAACTTCGAAACCGCTGTGCCGTTCCCGATTCCGAAAAGCGGTGTGGAAGTCATCTGGAACCACATCACCCGCTATCGCGGCGGCAGTGTGACCCGTCTGGTGACCCAGGCCACGCCACAGCCGAACGGCTCGTACAGCCTGGTGTACTTCCAGGATCAGTTCGTGTTCCGCGACAAAATGAAGGACTACGACCCGAAAAACCCGGGCAACATCCTGTTCTACTTCAAGCAGAAAGTGACCGCGCCAGCACGTCTGGCGGGTGGTGTGCTGCTGGTGCACGAAACCCTCGATCAGGTGAAGGAACCGCGTTCGGCGTGGGTCTACAACGCCGGTCAGCGTCGTGTGCGTCGTGCACCACAAGTGTCCTATGACGGGCCGGGTACCGCGGCGGATGGCCTGCGTACCTCCGACAACCTGGACATGTTCAACGGTGCGCCGGATCGCTACGACTGGAAGCTCGAAGGCAAAAAAGAGATGTACATCGCCTCCGACAGCTACAAACTCGACTCGCCGAGCCTGAAGTACGACGACATCATCAAGGCCGGTCACATCAACCAGGACCTGTCGCGTTACGAGTTGCGTCGGGTCTGGCATGTGGTCGCTACTTTGAAGGAAGGCCAGCGTCACATCTACGCCAAACGTGACTTCTACATCGACGAAGATACCTGGCAAGCCGCTGTGATCGATCACTATGACGGTCGCAATCAGCTATGGCGTGTGGCGGAAGCTCACTCCCAGCAGTATTACAACGTGCAAGTGCCGTGGTACACCCTGGAAGCCCTGTACGACCTGCAATCGGGTCGCTACCTGGCGCTGGGCATGAAGAACGAAGAGAAGTCGGCGTATGACTTCGGCTTCACCGCTACCACCAGCGACTTCACACCTGCTGCACTGCGTCAGGACGGGGTTCGCTAACCTGTACTGATCAGAGGCCGCATCCTCAAAAAACGCCCCGACTGGTTCGGGGCGTTTTTTTTTTTGACGTTCATAAAGCCCTGTGTAGCAGCTGCCGAGCCTGCGAGGCTGCGTCCGGCTGCGCAGCAGTCGTAAACCTGAGTACAAGGTAGTTCTGGAGAGTCGCAACGATTGATTTCACGACTGCTGCGCAGCCGAACGCAGCCTCGCAGGCTCGGCCGCTGCTACGGGGCAGTGTGGTTGCCGGATTGATCGACATATTTGCTTGTAGACTTTTTGTAGCCATTTGTAGCAATTACCTTCATTCCCTATCCGTTTACCGCTAGTCTGCGGACATCTGCAACGCCGCCACCCGTAATTCAAACAAGAGCCGGCCATGACTGATCTGTCCTCATCCCCGGGCCCATCAAGCGTTTCCATCGCGACATTGGACGGACGCTTTTTTCGGCCCCCATTGCCTGACGGCCATGTGCTGCGGCCTCGTTTGTGCGAGCGCCTGAGTGCCGGTCTCGGTGGCAGGCTGTTGCTGGTCAGCGCACCTGCCGGCTTCGGCAAGAGTTCATTGGCGGTAGAGTTCTGTCAGGCGCTGCCGGAGCATTGGCGAAGTCTGTGGCTGGGGTTGAGCCCTCGAGACAGTGATCCGGGGCGATTCCTTGAGCGGTTGCTCGAAGGGCTTCAGGACTACTTTCCGACATTGGGCTGTCAGGCGTTGGGTCTACTGAAAATGCGCCAGCGTCATCAGCCGTTCGCCTTTGAAGAATGGCTGGATGGATTGCTTGATGAGCTGGCCTTCCACCTGTCGCCCAGTACGCCTTTGCTGCTGGTGCTCGATGACTATCATCTGGCGCAAGGTCCGGTACTCGATCGTTGCCTGCAGTTTTTCCTCAATCACTTGCCCGATGGCCTGCTGGTCATGGTCACCAGTCGACAGCGTCCGGACTGGCACCTGGCGCGCTTGCGCCTGTCGCGCCAACTGCTCGAGCTGCATGAGCAAGACCTTCGACTGACCCATGAGGAAGCGCTCACGTTGCTTGATCGCCACAGCAGCTCATTGCGTGGCGAGGCCTTGGAAAGTCTGATCCAGCGTAGCGAAGGCTGGGTCGCGGGCCTGCGATTCTGGTTGCTGGCAGCCTCCGAGGCGGGGACTGACAGCGCATTGCCACAGTCGCTGCACGGTGGGGAAGGGCTGATTCGTGATTACCTGCTTGAAGAGGTCATCGATTGTCTGCCGGCTGAAGTGCAGCAGTTTCTTTATGACACCGCGCCTCAGGAACGTTTTTGCAGCGAGCTCTGCGACGCGGTACGCGAAGCCCATGACAGCGCCGAAATTCTGCGATTCCTTCAGGCACACCAAGTGTTTCTGGTGCCGCTGGACGAGCACGGCCACTGGTATCGCTATCACCACCTGTTTTCTGACCTGCTGCGCACTCGGCCTACCGCTCAGACGATAGTGCCGGTCGCCAGTCTGCATTTACGCGCGTGTCGCTGGTTCAATGCCCAGGGTCTGCTCGACGAGGCTGTGGAGCAGGCGTTGCGTGCCGGGCATCTGGACGTTGCCGCGAACCTGGTGCAAAACCTCTCGGAGGAACAACTGCTGGCCGAGCAAAACGTCGGCATGCTGTTGCGCTGGAAAATGGACTTGCCCGATAGCTTGTTGATCAGCACGCCCAGGCTCATCGTGCTCTACAGTTGGGCGTTGGGGATGGCCTGTCAGCTGGACGCGGCGCAGGAACTGGCGGCTCACTTGAGTCGCTTCCTGCCGGCCCCTTCGGCCACTGCGCAGAAGTCGATGCTGGCGCAGTGGCTGGCCCTGAGCGGCATCATCGCCCGGGGGCGTGGCAATCGCGAACTGACGCTGCTCTATTGCACCGAAGCGCTGCAGAGCCTGCCGGCCAAGCGCTACGGACAACGCTTGATGTGCCTCTCGACCCTGTCCAACCTGGCCATTGCCGACGGCGATTTGTGGCGCGCGCGCAGTTTGAATCGAGAGTCGCTGGAATTGGCACAAAGGGTCGGCAACCCGTTGTTTGAAGCACTGGCCCATTACGATCGCGCCCGTGTGTTGCAGGCACGCGGGGAAATCCTGCGCTCGTTGCAAGAGGTCCGTCAGGGGCTGCAACGCCTGCAAGGGTTATCCCCACAACGACTTTACGCGGTACGTGCACGGCTGACGTTATACGAAGGGCTCTTGCTGGCCTTGCGCATGCAACCGCAAGCCGCACGGTCGCGCTTGCAAGCGGGTCTGAGTGAAGCGCGTGCCTGTCGCGATATCAGCGTGCTCATCGGCCATTGTGTGATCGCCCGGCTTGAGGGCAGCAGCGGCGAGTTCGCCAACGCCTTCGCCGAACTGGCCGAGGCCGAGCGCCTGATGCACATCTGGGACGTGCCACCGATTTACTATCTGGCAATGATTACCCTGGTCAAATGTGAACTATGGCTGGCCCAGGGGCGCACCGATCTGGCCGAAGCCTGGCTGGCGCGCCTGGGGCAGACCTACACCGGTGAGCACGCCGCAGCGCCACCGGAATTCCATCCACAGTTGCCGCTGCATATCGAGTTACAGCAAGCCTTGCTGGACGTCATTCAAGGGCAATTGATGATCGCCGAAGGGCGGTTGAATGCATTGCTCGAGCATGGGCAGCAATCTGGCCGACAAATGCTCTGCACCTTGGCACTGACTCAAAAAGTCACCTTGTTTTTGGCCAGCGGGCGCGAACCCGAGGCCCGCAAGGCACTGGCCCAGGCGCTGGAAGCGGCGACCGGTGGCGCCTTGCAACCGTTCGACGGGTTGCTGGCTGAACATCCGTGCTGGCTGCGTGGGCAACTGCAATTGAGTGCTCCGACGGATGTTTCGCAGCAACTTGCAGAAAAACTGCCGTCGGTGGCCCTTCGTCCGACAGTGGAGTCGTGTTCGGGGGCAGAGCAGCTCAGCGCGCGTGAATTGGCGGTTCTTCAACTGATTGCCCAAGGGTGTTCGAATCAACAAATCAGCGACCAGCTGTTCATTTCGCTGCACACGGTTAAAACCCATGCGAGTCATATCAACAGCAAGCTTGGGGTGGAACGGCGTACGCAGGCGGTGGCACGGGCGAAGGCGTTAGGCGTGTTGGTTTAGCCGAAAACAGTGCACTTGAAACAAAAACGCCCCGATCAAGTCGGGGCGTTTTTGTTTGTATCCCCGACCTGTTCGACAGGTCGGGTCTTTCTATCGAGGCTTACGCCACCAGATCGTTGGCGTTGAACGTGTTGACGCCCACCAACTGGATTTCGAAGTCTGCCCCCGCGTTGCCACTGACGTTGCCCGACAACACGTGATCGATGAAACGCACTTGTCCTGCGCCGGTGAAGTCATTGGCACCGATAAAGGTGAAACCGTTGAAACCACCCTGCAGCAGGTTGGCATCGAACTTCGTCAGATCGATTTTATCGCCTTGCAGACTGCTGAAGTCGGTGATGACGTCGCGGCTGGCGCCGGTGCCCATTTGGTTGACGGCACCGAACACGAACGTATCGGCACCAGCACCACCGGTCAGGGTATCGACACCCGCGCCGCCGTCCAGGATGTTGTTGCCGGCGTTGCCGGTCAGGGTGTTGTTCAAATTGTTGCCGATCGCTGTAAAGGCGCCACTCCCCAGCAGCAGGACGTTTTCGACGTTCTGCAGATTGCTCAGGCTCAGGTCGACGACATTGTCCTGTGCGGTCGCGTTGTAGACGACGTAAAG
>NZ_QGGS01000028.1:0-87017 GCF_003148705.1 Pseudomonas sp. OV226
ATTTCGGGGTCGACGCGACGTTCGCCCATCATGACTTCCACCGGGTCGCCTGGAATCATGCGAATCAGCGCGAAAGTCAGCAAGGTGATGCCGAAAAACGTGGGGATCAATAACCCCAATCGGCGGGCAATAAAACTAAACATCTTGTGGTGTACCTCATCAGCCGGTTAGGCGTGCCTGGTGTCCCTGGAGTCAGGGACACCGGGAGTTTTCTTATTTACTTCACCTGGGTGGTGGCGAAGTTATTCGTGGTAAGCGGGCTAATGTGATAGCCCTCTACGTTGTTGCGCATTGCAGTAAACATACGGGTGTGCGCCATGCTGATCCATGGCTGGTCCTGATTGAAAACCTCCTGGGCTTGCTCGTAGAGCGCTGCACGTTCCGTCGGGTTCACTTTAGCTCGGGCTTCGTCGATCAGCGTCTGGAATTTCTCGTTGCACCAGCGCGCGTAGTTTTCGCCGTTCTTGGCTGCTTCGCAACTCAGCATAGGCGTCAGGAAGTTATCCGGGTCGCCGTTATCGCCCGCCCATCCGGCGGAAACCATGTCGTGCTCGCCGTTTTTCGCACGTTTGAGCATTTCGCCCCATTCCATGACGCGAATGTCGATCTTGATGCCGACCTTGGCCAGGTCAGCCTGCATCATCTGCGCGCCCAGCATCGGGTTCGGGTTGGTCGGCCCGCCGCCGTTACGGGTGAACAGTGTAAACGTTGTGCCTTCCGGTACGCCTGCTTCCTTGAGCAAGGCGCGGGCCTTGTCCAAGTCACGCGGCGGGTTGGTCAGCTTGTGGTTGTAGCCCAGCAGGGTGTCCGGGTACGGGTTGACCGCCACAGTCGCGTTGCCTTTGCCGAACAGCGCGTTGACATAGGCCGCCTTGTCGAACGCGATGTCGATGGCTTTACGCACGCGCACATCACTCATGTACTTGTGCGAGGTGTTCATCGCGATGTAGGAAACGGTCATCGCGTTCAGCTCATCAACCTTGAGGTTGGTGTCTTTCTTGATGCTCGGGATGTCATCCGGTTTCGGATACAGCGCGATCTGGCACTCGTTGGCCTTGAGTTTTTGCAGGCGCACGTTGTTGTCGGTCGCAATCGCCAGAATCAACGCGTCTGCCGGTGGCTTGCCACGAAAGTACTCCGGGTTGGCCTTGAAGCGAACTTGCGCGTCCTTGTTATAGCGCTGGAACACGAACGGGCCGGTGCCGACCGGTTTGTTGTTCAGGTCGCCGGCCTTGTTGGCCTTGAGCAACTGGTCAGCGTACTCGGCGGAGTAGATCGAGGAGAAGGCCATGGCAATGTCAGCCAGGAATGGCGCTTCGCGACGGGTCAGGGTGAACTTGACCGTGTTGTCGTCGACTTTTTCTACGCTTTTGAGCAGTTCTTTAAAGCCCATGCTTTCAAAGTACGGGAAGCCCACGCTCGACAGTTTGTGCCATGGGTGGTTTGGGTCCAGTTGACGCTGGAAGCTCCAGACTACGTCGTCGGCGTTCATGTCGCGGGTCGGCTTGAAGTAATCGGTGGTGTGAAACTTGACGCCTTTGCGCAGGTGGAACGTGTAGCTCAGACCGTCTTCACTGATGTCCCAGGAGTCGGCCAGCGCCGGAATCACCTCGGTGGTGCCGGGCTTGAAGTCCGCCAGGCGATTGAAGAGGGTTTCGGCCACTGCATCGGCGGTGACTGCAGTTGTGTACTGGACCATATCGAAGCCTTCCGGACTGGCTTCGGTGCAGACCACCAGGGGTTTGGCCGAGACACCAACAGCGACACTCAGCAACGCGGCAGCGATGGCCGCACGTAGGGGAAGCATTTTCATCAAGAACCCTCTGCAATCGGTTAAAGGACAAAACCCCAACGGCCGATTCGTCACTGAATCAGCCGGTGGGCAGGTGCATTACAGAATATTGAACGGAATAGTGGTCACGAGACGGAACTCGTTGATGCTGCCATCACCCTGGTTTTCACTGGCGCGGTGAGCGGTGTAGGTCGCGCGAACAGTGGTGGCCTTGAGCGGGCCGCTTTGAATGGCGTAGGTAGAACCGATGCCGTATTCGTAGTGGGTTTCGCCGTCCATGTTCTTCACGTCGTAGGCAGTACCGGTGTAGTGAGTACCGTCGATGCCCCAGCCGCGAGCCTGGTAGATGTTGAACTTCAGGCCTGGCACGCCGTATTCGGCCATGTTCAGACCGTAGGCAACCTGGAAGGATTTCTCGTTCGGGCCGTTGAAGTCCGACAGCAGGGAGTTGGCCAGGTAGATGCCGTTGGTTTCGTGCAGGTAGTCGAAGTACTCGTTACCGTTAATTTCCTGGTACGAGAAGGTCAGGGTGTGAGCCTGGTGAGTCAGGCCGAACGACAGGGAGCCGGCCTGGTTGTCGATTTCGCCCAGCAGCTTTTTACCTTCATCGACGGTCTTGTAGTAGTTCAGGCCGGTGGTCAGGCTCAGTACCGAGCTGTCACCCAATACGTGGCTGGCGCCGAAGTAGTACTGGTTCCACAAGTCTTCAGCCTGGGTGCCCCAGAAGCTGGTGGTCAGGCTGGCGAATGGCTGGTAGGTAATACCGCCGGTGCTTACGTGGTCGGCTTCGGCGCTGCTGGTACCGTATTCGGAGCGGAACTTGCGCAGGCTCTCTTCGGTACGCGGTGAGTTGCGGTCGAAGGTGCCCAGGTCGAAAGCCAGGTTGTTCAGCTCTTCGCTGTGGACTGCGACGCCCTGGAAGCTCGAAGGCAGCGCACGGTTACCGATCACATCAACTTGCGGGCTGCTGAAGTTCATGCGGCCGGCAGTCAGCGTGGTGTTGGAGACGCGCGCCTTGACGTTGGCCAGGCCCAGTTTGCTCCACTGGCCTTGAGCGTCGCCGCCCTCCTTGGTCAGGGTACGGTTGTTGCCAGCGCCTGGACGAGAAGTCGGTGCGCCACCGTTGTTGGAGGCCAGGTTCTCACGGTCGCGTTCAAGCGCGACAGCGTTGTAGGCCGCCACTTCAGTGCTGAAACCCACGGTCCCTTCAGTGAAGCCGGAGTTGTACTTGATGATGGTGCCTTGAACCCAGTTGATACGACGATCTGTCGGGGTGGCTACACCGTCTTTGCGGTAGGTGAACTTGCCGCCGCGATGCAGTTGTTCGTTGGCGTACCAGTTGCGCGTGGTGCCGCTGATGGATTGGCCTTCGACAAAGCCGGTTGCGTCGGCTTGTGCGCTTTTGGTGTTGACCGTCACCGGGGTGAATTCCTGGCTCTGGGTTTCTGCGTAAGCCGTGGCGGTTACGCTGCTGATGGCCAAGGCCAATAACGCGGTGCTGCTCAGTTTCATGGGTGAAGCTCCTTACTTTCTTTTTTTATACCGGTCTTTTTTGGTGGTCCGGCTATTTGGTTTAGAACTCATATAAGGCATCGCAAACGTTTGCTGTAGGCCGAATCGGCGAATTACGGCAATACGTTTGCATGAGGGCGCACTGCGCCCCCAGCGTTCTGGCTAATCGGTTATTGGTCGATACTGACGCCCGAGAACACGTTGCGGCCGAAGGGGCTGACTTTGAACCCTTCGACTTTGGCGCTTAACGGCTGGTTAACCGTCGAGTGGGCGACTGGCGTGATCGGCACCTGCTGTTTGAGGTACTGCTGCGCCTGTTTGTAGAGCACGGTGCGCTGGTCACGGTCGGTGACGACCTTGGCCTGCTTGATCAGCTTGTCGTAAGCCGGATCACACCACATGGAGTAGTTGTTGCCACCGATGGCGTCGCAGCTGTAAAGCGTGCCGAGCCAGTTGTCCGGGTCCCCATTGTCCCCGGTCCAGCCGATGAGGCTGATGTCGTGCTCGCCATTCTTGGTGCGCTTGATGTACTCGCCCCATTCATAGCTGACAATCTTCACGTTGAGACCGATTTTCGCCCAGTCAGCCTGGAGCATTTCGGCCATCAACTTGGCGTTCGGGTTGTAAGGGCGCTGAACGGGCATCGCCCACAGAGTGATTTCGGTGCCTTCTTTCACGCCGGCAGCCTTGAGCAGTTCCTTGGCTTTTTCCGGGTTATAGGCGGCGTCCTTGATCGTCTCGTCGTAGGACCATTGCGTTGGTGGCATGGCGTTGACGGCCAGTTGACCGGCACCCTGATAGACGGCCTTGAGAATGCTTTGTTTGTTCACCGCCATGTCGAGCGCCTGGCGCACTTCGAGCTGGTCGAAAGGCTTGTGCCGAACGTTGTAGGCGATGTAGCCGAGGTTGAAGCCAGGCTTCTCGATCAGCTTGAGTTTTGTGTCGCTCTTCAGTGCCTCCACATCGGCAGGGCGCGGGTGCAGGGTGATCTGGCACTCGTTGGCCTTGAGTTTCTGCACGCGTACCGAGGCGTCGGTATTGATGGCGAAAATCAGGTTGTCGAGCTTGACCCGGCTGGGGTCCCAGTACTGCTTGTTGCCGGTGTAACGGATGTTGGAGTCTTTCTGGTAGCTCTTGAAGACAAACGGGCCAGTGCCGATCGGCTTCTGGTTGATATCGCTCGGCTTGCCTTCGGCCAGCAGTTTGTCGGCGTACTCGGCGGACAGGATGGCGGCGAAACTCATGGCGATGTTCTGGATGAACGCGGCGTCGACGCTGTTGAGCGTCATGACCACGGTCAGCGGTCCGGTCTTTTCGACCTTGGCGATGTTCTTGTTCAGGCTCATCCCGTTGAAATACGGGAACTCGGTCGGATAAGCCTTACGGAATGGTTGTTGTGGGTCGAGCATGCGATTAAACGTGAACAGCACGTCATCGGCGTTGAAATCACGGGTCGGCGTGAAGTATTGGGTGCCATGAAACTTCACCCCTTCGCGCAGGTGAAACGTGTACTTAAGGCCGTCCTCGGAAATATCCCAGCTCGTGGCCAGGCCCGGTACGACGTTGGTCGCGCCTTTTTCAAACTCTGCCAGTCGGTTGTACAGCGGCTCGGCGGCGTCGTTATCGGTCGCAGTGGTGTACTGCGCCGTGTCGAAACCGGCGGGGCTGCCTTCGGAGCAGAACACCAGGCTGTTATTGGCGGCCTGGCTCATGGAAGTGGCGGCCAACAGGCCGGTGCCCAGTAATGCGGATAAAACCAAGGTATGGCGCATGACGCTCCCTCTTGTATTGACGAGTGTTTTGACAATGAGCCGCCGTCCCGTCCTGGGACGTGGAGGATCACTGAATTCAAACCCTGCGGGCGGCAATAACCGAGAACCCACACATAAGCTGGTCAGAACCCGACGGTAGGGGCCGTGGGTCTGGCAGTAAATGCGTAGAGTCCTAAAGACTCGTAGGAAATGGCAACGCGTCCGACACCACCGCGGTAGTACGCGGCGGAATTGGATGTAAGAGTTTTCCTACTTTCTCGGCAGATAAAACAACGGCGACGTCAGAAACGTCGCCGTTGCAACACCTTATTTGCTGACGCTGACGCCGTAGAAGGAGTTCAAGCCAAACGGGCTGATCTTGAAATCCTGCACTTCGTTGCGCATAGGTTGGAACACCGTCGAGTGAGCGATAGGTGTCATTGGAACGGCGTCTTTGAGGACGTGTTGCGCTTGTTTGTACAGTTCGGTGCGCTTGGCCTGATCGGTCGTGCGCTTGGCTTCTTTTACGATGCCGTCGAACTTCTTGTCGCACCATTTGGAGAAGTTGTTGCCTTCCAGCGAATCACAGCCGAACAGCACGTTCAGCCAGTTGTCCGGATCACCATTGTCACCGCTCCAGCCAATCAGCATTGCCTGGTTCTCGCCACCTTTGGAGCGCTTGATGTACTCGCCCCACTCGTAGCTCTGGATCTTGACCTTGAGGCCGATCTTGGACCAGTCGGACTGCAGCATTTCTGCCATCAGCTTGGCGTTCGGGTTGTATGGACGCTGTACCGGCATCGCCCACAGGACGATTTCGGTGCCTTCCTTCACGCCGGCTTCCTTGAGCAGCTCTTTGGCTTTCTCAGGATCGTACTTGGCATCTTTGATGGTGGTGTCGTAGGACCACTGGGTCGGTGGCATGGCGTTGACGGCCAGTTGGCCGGCGCCCTGGTAAACGGAGTCGATGATCTGTTGCTTGTTGACTGCCATGTCCAGTGCCTGGCGCACTTTCAGTTCAGCCAGCGGGTTGGCGTCGGTTTGACCCTTGACCTTAGGCATCACGTTGTAGGCGATGTAGCCCAGGTTGAAACCGGCCTGATCAGGCACTTTCAGGGACTTGTCTTCTTTCAGCGCCTTCAGGTCGGCCGGACGTGGGAACAGAGTGATCTGGCACTCGCCCTTCTTCAGCTTCTGGATACGCACCGACGGGTCAGTGGTGATGGCGAAGATCAGGTTGTCGATCTTCACGTCGTCCGGCTTCCAGTAGTCCTTGTTCCCGGTGTAGCGGATGTTGGAGTCTTTCTGGTAGCTCTTGAACACGAACGGACCAGTACCGACCGGCTTCTGGTTGATGTCGGCGGCTTTGCCTTCTTTCAGCAGCTGGGCTGCGTACTCGGCGGACTGGAGCGAGGCGAAGCTCATGGCCATGTTCTGGATGAACGCGGCATCAACTTCCTTGAGGGTGAACTTGACGGTTTTGTCGTCGACTTTATCGATCTTGGTGATGTTGGTGTCCATCCCCATGTCGGTGAAGTACGGGAATTCGGTCGGGTACGCCTTACGGAACGGATCATCCTTGTTAATCATGCGATTAAAGGTGAACAGCACGTCGTCGGCGTTGAAATCACGAGTCGGCTTGAAGTACGGGGTGGTGTGGAACTTGACGCCGTCGCGCAGGTGGAAGGTGTACGTCAGGCCGTCCGGGGAAATATCCCAGCTGGTCGCCAGACCAGGAATGACAGCGGTGCCGCCACGTTCGAACTGGGTGAGGCGGTTGAACATGGTTTCTGCAGAGGCGTCGAAGTCGGTCCCGGTGGTGTATTGACCTGGGTCGAAACCGGCCGGGCTCCCTTCGGAGCAGAACACCAGGTTAGTCGCGGCTTGGGCGAAGGGTGCGGCAGCTAGCATGCTGGCGCCGACTAAAAACGGAATGACCGCGTGTTTAAGCATGGTGGCCTCATGATTGTGGCTTTTTTGGAATTATAGGACGACCTCGTGAGTCGACCCTGCGGATACTTATGCAGGGGCCATACCCAATGCAAGATCCTGATCGAGCATAGGCGTTAAACAGTGGCACGTACGTACCTTAATGTCGCATTTGTATAAATTCAGGTGCATTTGACCGTTTGCGGGTGATTTTTTCGGTGCAACCGGCGCACCGGGGCGGGGCGATCTCGGTGATTTGCGCACCCCGTTGGGGCGTGGTGTTACTTATTTATACCCACACGGTGGGGGCAGAATTCCCTAGATGGCTGATTTTCGGGGTGGGGGTTTTCTTACGTCGGGGGCGGGATGGTGTTGATTGCTTGGTGAGGTGTTAGGTATTTGTTGTTTAACGGGTTTGTTGGGGGTGTGGGGGCAGTTTGACCGGTCGCTGTTTTTGGGTGGACAGTTCTTGGGTCGTGGGCTGTCTGCTTGGCGGTGGCACTGGGTGCAACCGTTGGTTCTTTCGGTGGCGCCGCTTGGTCGTGGCGGCCTTTGGGCCGACCATGTTTTTGTGGGTTGTGTGTATATCCGTTGCTGCGGTAACGGCGGCTTAGGGTTCGCCCTTACGGCGACTCACTTTTTTTTCAAACGCCAAAAAAAAGTAAGCAAAAAAAGGCTCGCCCCGAGCGTCCGGCCCCTCGCCAAGGCTCGGCGTTCCTTCGCTCCGGTATCCATCCGGGGACACTGCCCTCCGGTCGGCTTCGCTTCGACCTACATGCAGCGTGTTCGACTGCGTCGAACGGCGCTGCGCGCCACTCCCCGGATGAACACCTCCACTCAGCCTCCCGAAGGGGCGGGTGGATCAAGATCAAGAGCTGTAGGCGAGCTAACGCTCGGCCTGATGAGTGGTGAGAAGCGGCCGGTGTACTCATTCCCTGTAGGAGCATGGCTTGCCAGCGATGGCGGCCTGACAGCCGACCGATCTCTAACAGGTGTGCATCAATTGATCGTTCCCACGCTCCGCGTGGGAATGCCGCCGGGGACGCTCCGCGTTCCATCTTTGTGTTGAATGATGTGTAAAAAACGCAGTGCTTTCCCACGCATTTTTCAGGTTGCCGGGTAGGAAGAGGGCCTTCTAATCTTTGGCTGTCGCTGCGATTTCAGCGACCGGGCGTGGAAACCTGGATCTCTTAGTAGCCGCATAGCTGGACCATCGTAATCGTTGCCGATGACTTCTTTCGTCTGCAAACTGCGTTATGGCGGCTGTGCGTGGGCAGACTTCGGTCTGGCCGGGTCCTACTAACCGGTATTTCCACCCTGCGTACAGCGGCCACCTATTTGTCGTGTGGAAATGGCAATGGATGGCTCCCATCAGTAAGTAGGAGTTTTCCCATGGATAAGTTAGTACCCGATCCACCCCTCGATACCACCGCACCCGATGCCGAGACTTTGCGCACCGAGTCGCTAATCAAAGACCGCGAAGCCATAAAACGCGCTCTCGACTACTACCTCGACCCTCCATCCCAATACACCGAAAAACCCCGCCGCCCCAGCACGATGTACATGATCGCCCCGAACATGGACACCGAAAGCCTGCTGGCACAAGCCTGTGAGTCACTGGCCTCTGCCAGCGTCATGACCAGTGATTTCGCCACGAACCTGATCGGCCCGCAGCGTAATACGGCAATGGCGATTCAGCAGATCATCATGCTGGCGGAGTTGGCGGTGAATCGGGCGTTGGATAACGTTGATCCGGCATAAAACGCGAGAGCCGTGGATCAGTCGGCACAACATCTGACTGGTTCGCGACGGGCAATAAAAAACGGCGATCACTGGGTGATCGCCGTTTATATGTACGAGCTATTAAATCAAGGCATCAACACTTCAATCGACCCATCCGCCGTCATGCTGACCTGGCTGGTGCCGGCTTCCACATCCGGGGTCACCGGCGCCGAATCCATTGCGGCAGCTTTCATCATCATCGGCCCGCGCATGTAGGGTTGTGGATAACCGTTGCTGTTCAGGTTCAGGTTAACGATTTTGTAGCTCTTGCCGCCCAGTGCATCGGTCGCCAGTTGCGCGCGGGCCTTGAAGGCCGTCACGGCATCTTTGAGCAGCGCGTCTTCACTGGCCTTGCGGGTTGGCGTGGCGATGGCGAAGTCCATGCCGCCCATTTTCAGGTCGGTCAGCAGTTCGCCGGTCAATTTCGACAGGGCGGCAAAGTCGGAGCTTTCCAGGCGCAGTTCGGCGCGTTCGCGCCAGCCGGTGATTTTCTGGCCCTTGGTGTCGTAGATCGGGTAGCTGTTGCGGCTGCCCTGGCGCAAGGTGATGTCTTTGACTTGTTTGGCCTGGGCCAGCGCTTTGTTCATGGTGGTGCTGACGTCGGCGGCGAGTTTGGCCGGGTCGGTGTTTTGTTCTTCGGTGTAGAGGGTCACGATCATCAGGTCGCGAGCCACTTCCTGGCTGACTTCAGCGCGCAGGGAGATCTGGTTGTAGTGCAGCTCGTCGGCGGCCAGGGTCGGGAGGCTGGCGAGGGTGCCAATGCTCAGGGCGAGAAGGGCGGCGCTGCGGCGAAATGTGTGCATGAAAACTCCTTGGGCGGTGCGCAGGCGTCAGGTCCAAGCCTGCGTGAAACCATCAGACTCTAGCTTTAATGATCCGGTTCGCCCAGTTACAACTTCTATACAGATCAACGCGATCGCCTGTAGCTGCTACAAGGGTTTGTGTTGGCCATTGCCATGTGGCGGTTTGCCGCACTTTTGCCTGCCAGCCCCCGCGCTTGGTTATACTCCGTGCGATCCGCCTGGAGCGCTCATCAGGAGAGCTCATGCTCGCCCCCGTTCAAATCACTTCTGCTACTCGCCAGAACCTCTGGCGGCTGACGTTCATCCGCACATTGGTGCTCGCCGCTCAGGCCGGTTCCGTGGGGTTGGCCTACTGGCTGGACCTGCTGCCGCTGCCGTGGGTGCAACTGGCAATGACCCTCGCCTGCTCGACGCTGCTGTGCGTATTCACGGCGGTTCGCCTGCGCACGTCGTGGCCGGTGACGGAGCTCGAATACGCGCTGCAGCTGGCCTGCGACCTGTTTATCCACAGCGCCCTGTTGTATTTCTCCGGTGGCTCGACCAACCCGTTCGTCTCTTATTACCTGGTGCCGCTGACCATTGCCGCTGTGACCTTGCCATGGCGTTATTCGGTGATCCTGTCCGGTATCGCCTTGACGATGTACACCTTGCTGCTCGCGCGTTTCTATCCGTTGCAAACCTTCCCGATTGCCCGGGAAAACCTGCAGGTCTACGGCATGTGGCTGAGTTTCGCGCTGGCCGCGGCGGTGATTACCTTTTTTGCTGCGCGCATGGCCGAAGAGTTGCGCCGTCAGGAAGAGCTGCGTGCCATTCGTCGCGAGGAAGGCCTGCGTGACCAGCAATTGCTGGCTGTTGCGACGCAAGCGGCTGGTGCGGCTCACGAATTGGGCACGCCGCTGGCGACCATGAGCGTGTTGCTCAAAGAGATGCAACAGGATCATCCAGACCCGATGTTGCAGGATGATCTGAAGGTGCTGCAGGATCAGGTCAAGGCCTGCAAAGAAACCTTGCAGCAACTGGTGCGTGCCGCCGAAGCCAATCGCCGCTTGGCGGTGGAGATGCAGGACGTCACCGACTGGCTCGATGAAGCGCTGAACCGCTGGCACCTGATGCGCCCGGAAGCCAGTTACCGGTTCCAGCGCCTGGGGCAGGGCACCGTGCCGCGCATGGCGCCGGCACCGGACTTGACCCAGGCGTTGCTGAATTTGCTGAACAACGCCGCCGATGCTTGCCCCGAAGGGCTGCAAGTGACGCTGGACTGGGATTTTGAAAACCTGACCATCAGCATTCGTGACCACGGCGCCGGTGTGCCGCTGGCCATCGCCGAGCAGATCGGCAAACCGTTTTTTACCACCAAGGGCAAAGGTTTCGGCCTGGGCCTGTTTTTGAGCAAGGCCAGCGTGACACGCGCCGGCGGCTCAGTGAAACTCTACAGTCATGAGGAAGGCGGCACGCTCACCGAGCTGCGCCTGCCCCGTGTCGCCCGAGGAGACGAACATGAGTGACGATATCCAAGTTGAAGGCGAAGAACTGCCGCATTTGCTGTTGGTCGACGACGATGCCACCTTCACCCGCGTGATGGCACGCGCCATGGCCCGCCGCGGTTTTCGCGTCAGCACTGCAGGCTCTGCCGAAGAAGGCCTGACCATCGCTCAGGCCGATCTGCCGGATTACGCCGCGCTGGACTTGAAAATGGACGGCGACTCGGGTTTGGTATTGCTGCCCAAACTGCTTGAACTGGACCCGGAAATGCGCGTGGTGATCCTCACCGGTTATTCGAGCATTGCCACCGCCGTCGAGGCGATCAAGCGCGGCGCCTGCAATTACCTGTGCAAACCGGCCGACGCCGACGACGTGCTGGCTGCGCTGCTTTCCGAGCACGCCGACCTCGATTCCCTGGTACCGGAAAACCCGATGTCGGTGGACCGTTTGCAGTGGGAACACATCCAGCGCGTGCTGACCGAGCACGAAGGCAATATCTCTGCCACCGCTCGCGCCTTGGGCATGCACCGCCGCACCTTGCAGCGCAAACTACAGAAGCGCCCCGTGCGTCGCTGAACGGACGCTGAACGATCATCGTCAGAGTCCTCGCGATAACCCGAGCCGATCTACTATGATCGGTTCGTGCGTGTTCTTTTCTCTATCGAGCCTTATTCATGAATCAGAACGCTGAATATTCCGCGGTCAACGATGCCGTGCGCGGGCAGTTTTTCCGCAAAGTCTGGGCGATTATCACGCCCTATTGGCAAAGTGAAGAGAAGGCCAAGGCCTGGACGCTGTTGATTGCAGTGATTGCGCTGTCGCTGATCAGCGTGGGAATCTCGGTGTGGTTCAACACCTGGTACAAGGACTTCTACAACGCCTTGCAAAAGAAAGATGAAGCCGCGTTCTGGCAGCTGATTCTGTATTTCTGCGTGATTGCCGCCGTGGCGATTGTCGGTGCGGTGTACCGGCTTTATCTGACACAGATGCTGACCATCCGCTGGCGAGCCTGGCTGACGGAGAAGCACTTTGCCCGTTGGCTCGGCAACAAAAACTACTACCAGCTGGAGCAGGGCGGTTACACCGATAACCCGGACCAGCGGATTTCCGAAGACCTTAACAACTTCACCTCCAACACCCTTGAGCTGGGTATCGGGCTGCTGCGCAATATCGTCAGCCTGGTGTCGTTCTCGATCATTCTGTGGGGCGTGTCGGGCAGTATTGAAGTCTTCGGTATCACTATTCCCGGCTACATGTTCTGGTGCGTACTGGTTTACGCAGTGGTAGGCAGCTGGTTGACGCATTTGATCGGTCGCCGCTTGATCGGTCTGAACAACCAACAACAACGCTTCGAAGCCGACCTGCGTTTCTCCATGGTACGGATTCGCGAGAATGCCGAAAGCATTGCGTTATATAACGGAGAGCCGAACGAAAATCGTCGGTTGAGCGGCCGCTTCGGAATGGTCTGGCATAATTTCTGGGACATCATGAAAGTGTCCAAACGCCTGACATTCTTTACCGCCGGTTACAGCCAGGCGGCCATCATTTTCCCGTTCATTGTTGCCTCGCCGCGTTACCTCTCCGGCAAGATCGAACTCGGTGAGCTGATGCAAATCAGCTCGGCATTCGGCAATGTGCAGGAAAGCTTCAGCTGGTTTATCAGTGCGTATCAGAACCTCGCCTCATGGCGTGCCACCTGTGACCGTCTGCTCAGCTTCCGTCAGGCCATGACCGACAATGAAGAGCGCCAGCAGGCCATCGACGTGCAGAATCAAGGCACGGAACTGAAGATCCACAACCTGGGCCTCGATCTGGCGGACGGTCGTCACTTGCTGACCAACGCCGATATGGCGGTGGAAGAGGGCGAGCGTGTCATGCTCAGCGGGCGTTCCGGCAGTGGCAAGTCGACCTTGTTGCGAGCCATGGGGCACTTGTGGCCGCGCGGCCACGGCAGCATTCGCCTGCCATCGGCGCGCTACCTGTTCCTGCCGCAAAAGCCTTATCTGCCGATTGGCAGCCTGCGCGAAGTGCTGAGTTATCCACAGCCTGGCGATACCTATACGCAAGAACGCTACGTTCACGTGCTGGAAACCTGCCGATTGCCGCATCTTGTTGGACGTCTGGATGAAGCCAACCACTGGCAGCGCATGCTCTCGCCGGGTGAACAGCAACGTTTGGCATTTGCCCGCGCGCTGCTGTACGCACCGCAATGGCTGTACATGGACGAAGCGACGTCGGCGATGGACGAAGAGGATGAGGCTTCGTTGTATCAAGCGCTGATCGATGAGTTGCCAGGGCTGAGCATTATCAGCGTCGGGCATCGCAGCAGCCTGAAGCGTTTCCATCCACGGCATGTTCGCATCGAGAACGGCCATTTGGTGGACCAGACCGTGACCGCCTGAACACCACAATGCCCGTAGGAGCAAGGCTTGCCCGCGATGAACGATAACGCAGTCGCTCGGATAGACCGAGTAATGGCCATCGCGGGCAAGCCTTGCTCCTACGGCGGGCGATATTCACCGACGGTGATCGTACAACCGCGTTGAGCTATGATGCGGATTCAGCCGAATTTTCGAGACAGATGTTCACCATGGAAAACCCGATTGACGCACCCCGCCTCCCTCGCAAGCGCCGCAGCCTCGCACAGGAATTGGTGACGGTGCTGTCCGAGCAGATCCGCGACGGTCTCCTCAAGCGCGGCGACAAATTGCCCACCGAGTCGGCGATCATGGACGCCCATGGCGTCAGCCGCACCGTGGTGCGCGAAGCGATTTCCCGCTTGCAGGCAGCCGGGCAGGTGGAAACCCGCCATGGCATCGGCACCTTCGTGCTCGATACGCCAAGCCCGAGCGGCTTCCGTATTGACCCGGCGACGGTGGTGACCCTGCGTGACGTGTTGGCGATTCTGGAATTGCGCATCAGCCTCGAAGTCGAATCCGCCGGCCTCGCCGCGCAACGCCGCAGCCCTGAGCAGTTGGGTCTGATGAGAGCCGCACTGGACGCCCTGAACGAAAGCGCTTCCCACGCCAGCGATGCGGTCGCCTCGGACTTCCAGTTCCACCTGCAAATTGCCCTGGCAACCGGAAACCGCTACTTCACCGACATCATGACTCACCTGGGCACCAGCATCATTCCGCGCACGCGGCTGAACTCGGCGCGCCTGGCCCATGACGACCAGCAGCACTACATGAATCGCCTGAGTCGTGAGCACGAAGAGATTTACGACGCCATCGCTCGCCAGGATTCCGATGCGGCGCGAGCGGCGATGCGTTTGCACTTGACCAATAGCCGTGAGCGGCTGCGTCATGCGCATGAAGAGGCTGAGGCGCAGCGGGGTTAATTTTCTGGTTCGGAGTTTTCTGCTGTCTGCTGGAATGCCATCGCGAGCAAGCTCGGCTCCCACAGTGTCTTGTGTGCGTTCACACGGTTGTGATCGACACAAAACCTGTGGGAGTCGAGCTTGCTCGCGATTGGGCCAGTAGCCCTGATGAAAAAATCAGCCAGTACGCAGGATTGACCGATCCACCCTCACCGCCAATCCAGCCACCCCAGGCTTGGCATCAAACACCACGTCCCCACGCCCATTCACCACCGCCCGCGCAATCACCACGCCCTTGGACAATAACTCCAGCGGCGCACCGTTCATTGATTGGCCCGAAGCCAGTTCCAGTTTCAATTTGATCGTCATCATGGATCTCCTTATCAGGCAACGTTGCCGGTGGGTGTGTAGTCCTTGAGCAGCAAGTAGGTGCTCCAGCCCCACCAGTCGTCGACGGTGGCGGTGTCGTTCAGGTTGTTGACGTCCTTGCGTCGCAGCACTTTGCTGCCCTCGACCCTGAACAGCGGCGAGAAATTGCCCGCCGGGTTCAGCACGGCTTGCAGGTCCGGCAGCTTTTTCAAGGCGCTGAAGTTGCTCGGCGATGGAGCGACTCCGCTGAGGTACGTCGCGAAGATCTCATCCGCAGACAGTTGAACCGCTTGATTGACCTGCACGCGGTTGGCGCTGTCGATCGCGTCAAAGTAGCGTTTGTCGCCATAGGCCCGCCATTGGTCGCCATTGCCGTTGCGCACATTGAGGCCGAATTTGCTGTCTTCATCGTGCATGAAACGGGTGATTAACGAGCCCAGGTCGCTGGGTGTGACCACCGCTGCCAATTGCTTGCGCGGCACACGCAGGTGGCCGGCGGAGAACAGGTCGGTCAGGTAATGATCAGCAAAGGCATTCATCGCGTAGGCGATTTCCAGCTGTTTTTCGTCGCCACTGCTTTTCGCCAGAACCGCTTGCTGCACCGCCGCCGTATGCCCGGCGATGTAGGCCGCCAGCGCCCCTTCGGCAAAATGGTCGGTGTTGTTGGCGGCCAATTTCAGATAGCGCCCCAACGGGAACAGGGCCGAGACAAAACTGCCGCCGCCGGTGATCTTGTTCCACTCTTCCGACAACGTATCTCCCAAGGCGTCATAAACCTCGTGAGGTTGTTTGCCTTCCCGGATCGCCTGATTAACGGCGGCGATTTCCTTCTGCATCACGGCGAGGATCTGCTTGGCCTCGGCATTGGCGGCCGGCAGCATAGCGAGTGAATTGAAGGCATTGGCAAAGCGCTGGATACGCTCCGCAGGCGTGGCGCCTTCGCTGACGGGCTGATCGGGAATGCCATAGAAATCACCCCCCAACGCAACCACTTGGCCATAGGTCAGCGCCAGGCCATTGGGCAGGTGCAATTCAACTTGGGCCGCTGGAATGGCCGGGGCATCCTTGACGAAACGCAGCAGCGTGGTGTTGCCGATGGCGGTGTGTTCACCCCCCTCGAAACGTAGCTGTGGCTTGCCTTTCAGAGCACTCGCGGAGGTTGAGGCAGGCGGTTGAGGAGCCGCGATGTGTTGCTCGACAAGGTGCAGCACTACGTGTTCGTTGGCGCTGACGGTAATGCCGCGTTCAGTAAAAAGATCATCCAGATTGGCAATGACCTGTTTCGGTGTTTCCTGAGGTTTTGTGTGTAGACCTGACATTTCTATCTCCTTGATATGTCGTAGGCAGATTTCAAAATAACTGTATGTATATACAGTTAAGTCGATCTTAGCCGAGAAATTTCCTACGTCAAGGAAGGAGCCTCTCCTACATAAAAATGCAGCCGGCGATGAAATGCAGTTGACGGTTATTATTTAAGTTGTACGATGACCTACAACTCGGCGAAAGCTGAACGGTTTCTCACACACACACACACACACATACGTTGCTACCCAGGGTGTTCGAATAATGAATCCACAAGAACTGAAGTCCATCCTCTCTTCCGGTCTGCTGTCTTTCCCGGTTACCGATTTCAATGCTCAGGGCGATTTCCATCGCGCGGGCTACATCAAGCGTCTCGAATGGCTGGCCCCATACGGCGCCACGGCGTTGTTCGCCGCAGGCGGTACCGGTGAGTTCTTCTCTCTGGCGGCCAGCGAATATTCGGAAATCATCAAGACGGCCGTCGATACCTGCGAAACCAGCGTGCCGATCCTGGCCGGTGTTGGCGGTTCGACCCGTCAAGCCATCGAATACGCACAGGAAGCCGAGCGTCTGGGCGCCAAAGGCTTGTTGCTGCTGCCGCACTACCTGACCGAAGCCAGCCAGGACGGCGTTGCCGCCCACGTTGAGGCCGTGTGCAAATCGGTAAAAATCGGCGTGGTGGTTTACAACCGTAACGTCTGCCGCCTGACCGCGCCGCTGCTGGAACGTCTGGCCGAGCGCTGCCCGAACCTGATCGGCTACAAGGATGGCCTGGGCGATATCGAGCTGATGGTGTCGATCCGTCGCCGTCTCGGTGACCGTTTCAGCTACCTGGGCGGCTTGCCGACCGCTGAAGTCTACGCCGCTGCCTACAAGGCGTTGGGCGTGCCGGTTTACTCCTCGGCGGTGTTCAACTTCATCCCGAAAACCGCGATGGACTTCTACCACGCGATCGCTCGTGAAGATCACGCCACCGTCGGCAAGATCATCGACGACTTCTTCCTGCCATACCTGGACATCCGTAACCGCAAGGCCGGTTATGCCGTGAGCATCGTCAAGGCCGGGGCAAAAATTGCCGGCTATGACGCAGGTCCTGTGCGTGCACCGCTGACCGATCTGACCCGCGAAGAGTACGAAATGCTCGCCGCACTGATCGACAAGCAGGGCGCGCAGTAACACTTTCGATTAAGCAAGGCCGCTGACTCGTCAGCGGCCTTTTGCGTGAGGAGAACATCTCGTGGCAGATGCAAAGCGTTTTGATAACTACATCAATGGTGAGTGGGTTGCGGGCAGTGAATACTGCGCCAACATCAACCCGTCTGAACTGACCGACACCATTGGCAATTACGCCAAAGCCGATCTGGCTCAGGTTCACGCCGCGATCGACGCCGCTCGCGCTGCGTTCCCGGCCTGGTCCGTTTCGGGCATCCAGGCACGTCACGATTCGCTGGATAAAGTAGGTACTGAAATCCTCGCCCGTCGTGAAGAACTCGGCAACTTGCTGGCTCGGGAGGAGGGCAAGACCCTGCCTGAAGCCATTGGTGAAGTGACCCGCGCCGGTAATATTTTCAAGTTTTTCGCCGGTGAATGCCTGCGTCTGTCCGGCGACTACCTGCCGTCGGTACGCCCGGGTGTGAACGTTGAAGTGACCCGCGAAGCGCTCGGCGTGGTTGGCCTGATCACGCCGTGGAACTTCCCGATCGCTATCCCGGCATGGAAAATCGCCCCGGCCCTGGCCTACGGCAACTGCGTGGTGCTCAAGCCGGCTGATCTGGTGCCGGGTTGCGCCTGGGCCCTGGCCGAAATCATCTCCCGCGCAGGCTTCCCGGCCGGTGTGTTCAACCTGGTGATGGGCAGCGGTCGTGTGGTTGGCGATGCCATGGTGCAGAGCCCGAAAGTCGACGGCATCAGCTTCACTGGCTCCGTCGGTGTCGGTCGTCAGATCGCGGTCAGCTGTGTGTCGCGTCAGGCCAAGGTTCAGCTGGAAATGGGTGGCAAAAACCCGCAGATCATTCTCGACGACGCCGACCTCAAGCAAGCGGTCGAGCTGTCGGTGCAGAGCGCGTTCTACTCCACCGGCCAGCGTTGCACTGCTTCGAGCCGTTTCATCGTCACCGCCGGCATCCACGACAAGTTCGTCGAAGCCGTGGCCGAACGCATGAAGTCGATCAAGGTCGGCCACGCGTTGAAAGCCGGCACCGACATTGGCCCGGTCGTTTCGCAAGCGCAGCTTGAACAGGACATGAAGTACATCGACATCGGCCAGTCCGAAGGTGCGCGTCTGGTCAGCGGCGGTGGTCTGGTGACCTGCGACACCGAAGGCTACTTCCTCGCGCCAACCCTGTTTGCCGACAGCGAAGCCGCGATGCGCATCAGCCGCGAAGAGATCTTCGGCCCGGTGGCCAACGTGGTTCGCGTCGCGGATTACGACGCGGCACTGGCCATGGCCAACGACACCGAGTTCGGTCTGTCGGCGGGTATCGCCACCACGTCGTTGAAGTACGCCAACCACTTCAAGCGCCACTCCCAGGCCGGGATGGTGATGGTCAACCTGCCGACCGCTGGCGTGGATTACCACGTTCCATTCGGTGGGCGTAAAGGTTCATCCTATGGATCCCGCGAGCAAGGTCGCTACGCGCAAGAGTTTTACACGGTCGTGAAGACTAGCTACATCGGCTCCTGACACATCGCGGTATCCCCGGATACCGCACTCCCTGTAGGAGCTGTCGAGTGAAACGAGGCTGCGATCTTTGCTTTTAAAGATCAAAAGATCGCAGCCTCGTTTCACTCGACAACTCCTACAGGGATAAACAGTTTCACCCGCGCATAAAAATAATCAGTGGGAGTACATCTACATGCAAGCGACCAAGCCGACTCACGTCCGCTATTTGATTTTGCTCATGCTTTTTCTGGTGACCACGATCAACTATGCCGACCGGGCCACTATCGCCATCGCGGGCTCCAGCCTGCAAAAAGACCTCGGCATCGACGCGGTCACTCTCGGCTACATCTTCTCTGCATTCGGTTGGGCCTACGTGGCCGGGCAAATTCCCGGTGGCTGGCTGCTGGACCGTTTCGGCTCGAAAAAAGTGTATGCACTGAGCATCTTCACCTGGTCGCTGTTCACCGTGCTCCAGGGTTATGTCGGTGAGTTCGGCATGTCCACGGCGGTGGTTGCACTGTTCATGCTGCGCTTCCTGGTGGGCCTGGCCGAAGCGCCATCCTTCCCGGGTAACGCACGCATTGTCGCGGCCTGGTTCCCGACCGCTGAACGCGGCACGGCTTCGGCGATCTTCAACTCGGCGCAGTACTTTGCCACCGTGTTGTTTGCTCCGCTGATGGGCTGGATCGTCTTCACGTTTGGCTGGCAGCACGTGTTTGTGGTGATGGGCAGCATCGGCATCGTGTTCTCGCTGATCTGGCTGAAAGTCATCCACAGCCCGCGCCAGCACCCGATGATCAATGACGCAGAGTTCAAGCACATTGCTGACAATGGCGGCATGGTCGACATGGACCAGGACAAAACCAAAGGCCAGGAAGCCGGCAAGCGCGTTGAAGGCCCGAAATGGGATTACGTGCGTCAGTTGCTGACCAACCGCATGATGCTCGGCGTGTACTTGAGCCAGTACTGCATCAACGCCATCACCTACTTCTTCCTGACCTGGTTCCCGGTGTACCTGGTGCAAGAGCGCGGCATGACCATCCTCAAGGCCGGGTTCATTGCTTCGTTGCCAGCGATCTGCGGTTTCATCGGTGGTGTGCTGGGCGGGGTGATTTCCGACTATCTGCTGCGCAAGGGCCATTCGCTGACCTTCGCCCGCAAGGCACCGATCATCGCGGGTTTGCTGGTTTCCAGCAGCATCGTGGCCTGCAACTACGTCGACATCGAATGGATGGTCGTGGGTTTCATGGCCCTGGCGTTCTTCGGTAAAGGCGTTGGCGCATTGGGCTGGGCAGTGGTCTCCGACACCTCGCCGAAACAGATCGCCGGTTTGAGTGGCGGCCTGTTCAACATGTTCGGCAACATCGCGTCGATCACCACCCCAATCGTGATCGGCTACATCATCAGCTCCACCGGCTCGTTCAAATGGGCGTTGGTGTTTGTCGGTTGCAACGCACTGGTTGCGGTGTTCAGCTACCTGGTGATCGTGGGTCCGATCAAGCGTGTGGTGCTAAAAGAGCCGCCAGTCAGCGGTCCTGAAACAAATAACAAATTGTCACAAGCGCATTCCTGAGGAGCGGCGTCATGCAGTTGATTGAACATTCCGACTCGCCGCGCTACATCCGCCTGCACGAGCGGGACAACGTAGTGATCGTGGTCAATGACCAGGGCGTGCCAGCCGGCACCGAGTTTTCCGATGGCCTGGTGACCGTGGACTTCGTGCCACAAAGCCACAAAGTCACTCTGGAAGACATTCCCGAAGGCGGCCAGGTAATTCGTTACGGCCAGACCATTGGCTACGCGTTGCAGCCGATTCCGCGCGGCAGCTGGGTCAAGGAAGATCAACTGCGCATGCCCACCGCGCCACCGCTGGACAGCTTGCCGCTGTCCACCGAAGTGCCGGCGGCGCAGGCCCCGCTCGACGGCTATACGTTCGAGGGGTATCGCAACGCCGACGGCACCGTCGGCACGCGCAACATTCTTGGTATCACCACGACTGTTCAGTGCGTCACGGGCGTGCTGGACCATGCGGTCAAGCGCATCAAGGACGAGTTGCTGCCCAAGTACCCGAACGTCGACGACGTGGTGGCGCTGACCCACAGTTATGGCTGTGGGGTGGCGATTACGGCGGCGGACGCGTACATCCCGATCCGCACCGTGCGCAACCTGGCGCGCAACCCGAACCTGGGTGGCGAAGCCTTGGTGATCAGCCTGGGCTGCGAGAAATTGCAGGCCGGACAGGTCATGCACGACAACGACAGTTCCGTGGATTTGAGTGAGCCGTGGCTGTACCGCTTGCAGGACTCGAGTCACGGTTTTACCGAGATGATCGAGCAGATCATGGCGCTGGCCGAAACCCGTTTGAAAAAGCTCGATCAGCGTCGCCGGGAAACCGTGCCGGCGTCCGAGCTGATTCTGGGCATGCAGTGCGGTGGCAGCGATGCGTTTTCCGGCATCACCGCCAACCCGGCCTTGGGGTATGCCTCGGACCTGTTGCTGCGCGCCGGTGCGACGGTGATGTTTTCCGAAGTCACTGAAGTGCGCGATGCGATTTACTTGCTGACCTCCCGTGCCGAAACCGAGGAAGTTGCCCAGGAACTGGTGCGGGAAATGGATTGGTACGACCGCTACCTGGCCAAGGGCGAAGCGGATCGTAGTGCCAACACCACACCGGGTAACAAAAAGGGCGGGCTGTCGAACATTGTCGAGAAGTCTCTGGGCTCGATCGTCAAGTCCGGCAGCAGTGCGATCAACGGGGTGCTTGGCCCTGGCGAGCGCTTCAAGCGCAAAGGGCTGATCTTCTGCGCGACCCCGGCCAGTGACTTTGTCTGCGGGACATTGCAGTTGGCGGCGGGGATGAACTTGCATGTGTTCACCACTGGGCGTGGCACGCCGTATGGCTTGGCGATGGCGCCGGTGGTGAAGGTCTCGACCCGCACGGAACTGGCGCAACGCTGGCCGGACCTGATCGACATCGATGCCGGGCGGATTGCCACCGGGCGGGCATCGATCGAAGAGCTTGGCTGGGAGTTGTTCCACTACTACCTGGACGTGGCCAGCGGCAAAAAACAGACGTGGGCCGAGCAGCACAAGCTGCATAACGACATCACGTTGTTTAACCCGGCGCCGATTACGTAAGACCGAGTCGCCTGCATCGCGGGCAAGCCTTGCTCCTACGGTTTTATGTCGTTCACGCCATTGCGTACGACGCCGACCTGTAGGAGCACGGCTTGCCCGCGATAGCGGTCTACCAGACGCCGATGCTCTGGGTGGCTTATCATTAGCCCCCTAACGACGCTCACCCAAGGTTATCCCCGGCATGCTGGCAATCTTCCTCGAAACCCTGAACATCACCGCGCCGGTGTTTGCCATGCTGTTTTTGGGGGTGTTGCTCAAGCGCATCAACTGGATCAACGACAACTTCATCCACACCGCGTCGGCCCTGGTGTTCAACGTCACCATGCCGGCGTTGTTGTTTCTGGGCATCCTGCATGCCGACCTGAACGCCGCGTTGCAACCGGCGCTGCTGATCTACTTTTCGATTGCGACCCTGGCAAGTTTCGCCATTGCCTGGGGCTGGGCGATCTGGAAGTGCCCGCGTGAAGACCGGGGGATTTACACCCAGGGCGCCTTTCGCGGCAACAACGGGGTAATCGGCCTGGCACTGGCGGCGAGCATGTACGGCGCTTATGGGATTTCCCTCGGGGCGATTCTCGCGGCGCTGGTGATCCTGTTTTACAACACGCTCTCGACCATTGTGCTGGCAGTCTACAGCCCGGTGATCAAGTCCGATCCGTGGAGCATCTGCAAAAGCGTCATGGTCAATCCGCTGATCATGAGTGTGTTTGCGGCGGCGCCGTTTGCCTATTTCAAGATCGCCTTGCCAGGTTGGCTCGAGACATCCGGGCAGTACCTGGCGCAGACCACGTTGCCACTGGCGTTGATCTGTATTGGCGGCACGTTGTCGCTGGCTGCGTTGCGCAAGAGCGGCAACATTGCGCTCAGCTCCAGCCTGGTGAAGATGATCGGCCTGCCGGTGCTGGCGACCCTTGGGGCCTGGCTCTGGGGCTTTCGTGGGGCGGAATTGGGGATTCTGTTTCTGTACTTCGGCAGCCCGACCGCGGCCGCCAGTTTTGTCATGGCTCGCCAGGCCGAGGGCAATCATGAACTGGCGGCGGCGATTATTGTGATTACCACGTTGATGGCGGCAATCACGACCAATATCGGGATCTTCTTATTGCAGTGGGGCGAGTGGATTTAGCCCAGGGATTTGTAGTGTTTTATAGGGCCTCATCGCGGGCAAGCCCGCTCCCACAGGGGAATGCATTCCAAACTGTGGGAGCGGGCTTGCCCGCGATGGCGGTAGTCCTGCCGCCGCAAATACCGAAGATTTACTCCGGCTTCTGATAGCTCTCAATCACTTCCTGCGCCGCCCGAAACGCATCAATCGCCGCGGGCGCGCCGGCGTACACCGCGCAATGCAGCAACGTTTCACGAATCTCTTCCACGGTGCAGCCGTTGTTCAGGGCGCCGCGTACGTGGCCTTTCAATTCTTGCGGACACTTCAGTGCAGTCAGGGCGGCAAGGGTGATCAGGCTGCGGGTTTTCAGCGGCAGGCCTTCGCGATTCCACACACCGCCCCAGGCGTGTTCATTGACGAAATCCTGCAGCGGCTGGGTGAACTCGGTGGCATTGCCCAGTGCGCGGTCGACGAAGGCGTCGCCCATCACTTGGCGGCGGACTTCAACGCCAGATTTTTTATTATCGGTCATGACACATCCCTCTTGTGGTGTTGGCGATGCCAGGCGCGCAGCGACGAGAACAGCAGAAACGCCACGAGCGCCGGCAGAACGAAAAACAGCATCAGGTGTTCAAGCTTGCCGGCCAGTGGCATGCCGGTGGTGAATGACACCACGTGCAGCCCGTAAGCCAGGTACAAAGCCAGGCACAACAAACCTTCGGCCCGGGTTACCCGATAGCCGGTGTAGAACAACGGCAGACAGAACACCGCAACGCCGAGCATCACCGGCAAGTCGAAATCCAGGGCATTGGGTGACACCGACAATGGCGACGGCGCGAACAGCGCCGTCACGCCAAGCACGCCCAGCAGGTTGAACAAGTTGCTGCCGATCACGTTGCCCACGGCAATGTCCCGCTGACCGCGCAGGGCGGCGATCAATGAGGTGGCCAACTCCGGCAGGGATGTGCTGATGGCGACGATGGTCAGGCCGATGATTCGTTCCGACAGGCCAAGGTCGGTCGCCACGACAACCGCCGCCCCCAGCAGCAAGTGTCCGGCGTAGATCAACATCGCCAGCCCGGCGACGATCATCAACAGGCTGCTGATCCAGGGCGCGGTGTGACTGTGCGGGTCGCTCGATGGTGGACGGGCCGAGTGCCGGGACTGGCGTAGCAACAGGCCCAGATACAGGGCCAATGCTGCCAGCAGTATCACGCCATCGGTTCGGGTCAGTTCTTCATTCCACGCCAGGACAAACACCAGCAGGCTGGCGCCGATCATCAACGGAATATCCAGGCGCACCAGTTGCCGCGAGACACGCAGCGGAATGATCAGTGCCGAAAGCCCGAGGGTGACGAGGATGTTGAAGATGCTGCTGCCGATCACGCTGCCGACGGCGATGTCGGCATTGTCCGCCAGGGTGGCTTGCAGGCTGATCGCCATCTGCGGCGCACTGCTGCCAAGGGCGACGATGGTCAGGCCGATAATCAGCGGCCGCACGTGCAACCGCGCCGCCAGGCGCACGGCGGCACGCACCATCAGTTCGGCGCCTGCGATCAGTAAAAGCAGGCCACTGAGCAGTTCAATCACACTGATCAGGGGTATATCGGCAAGTCCGAAAATGATGGGTGCTCCGTCTGTCAGTCGTCGAGGGCTTGCACGCGAACCTTGGCGGTGCCGCTCTTGACCATGCCCAAGCGCTCCGCGGCTGCATGGGACAGGTCGATCAGACGTCCACGGGTATGTGGCCCGCGGTCGTTAATGCGGACCACGCAGGACTTGTCGTTGTTCAGATTGGTGACTTTCACCCGCGTGCCAAAGGGTAGCTGGCGATGGGCGGCGGTCATGGAATTCTTGTCGAAACGCTCGCCACTGGCGGTGCGTTTACCTTGGTGTTTGGCGCCGTAAAAGGACGCCGTGCCGTTCTTGTCGTAGCCGTGTGGATCGACGATATCGTTGCTGGCGCAACCGGCCAGCAGAGAGAGCAGGGCGCAGGCGCCGAGCAGATGTTTCATTTGAAAGCTCCCGAGTGATCGTTCCCACGCTCACGCGTGGGAACGCTTCCCGTGACGCTCCGCGTCACATTGCGATGGACGCGGAGCGTCCGGGGCGGCATTCCCACGCAGAGCGTGGGAACGATCCTCGGGCGCAAGACCACGATTTAGCCTTCGAGCTTGCTTTTGAGCAATTCGTTGACCTGTTGCGGGTTGGCCTTGCCTTTGGAGGCTTTCATGGCCTGGCCGACGAAGAAGCCGAACATCTTGCCGCGTTTGGCTTCGTCTGCCGCGCGGTACTGTTCAACCTGTTCGGCATTGGCGGCGAGCATTTCGTCCAGCACCGCCGAGATCGCGCCAGTGTCGGTCACTTGCTTGAGGCCGCGCTTGTCGATGATCTCGTCCGCGCTGCCTTCGCCGTTCGCCATGGCTTCAAACACCACCTTGGCAATCTTGCCGGAGATGGTGTTGTCCTTGATGCGCAGCAGCATGCCGCCCAGAAGCTCTGCGGACACCGGCGAGTCTTCGATATCCAGGCCTTGCTTGTTGAGCAGGCTGCCCAACTCGACCATCACCCAGTTCGCCGCCAGCTTGGCGTCGCCGCCGATGCTCGCGACTTTCTCGAAGTAATCGGCTTGTTCGCGGCTGGTGGCCAGCACGCTGGCGTCGTAGACCGACAGACCGAATTGCTCCTGGAAACGCTCGCGTTTTTGCGGTGGCAGTTCCGGCAGGGTGGCCCGCACGTCGTCGAGGAACGAGTCTTCGATGACCACTGGCAGCAGGTCCGGATCGGGGAAGTAACGGTAGTCGTTGGCTTCCTCTTTGCTGCGCATCGGACGCGTTTCGTCCTTGTTCGGGTCGTACAGGCGCGTTTGCTGGATCACCTTGCCGCCGTCTTCGATCAGCTCGATCTGGCGCTGCACTTCGCTGTTGATCGCCTTCTCGATGAAACGGAACGAGTTGACGTTCTTGATCTCGCAGCGGGTGCCGAATTCAACCTGGCCCTTTGGACGGATCGACACGTTGCAGTCGCAGCGCAGCGAGCCTTCGGCCATGTTGCCGTCGCAGATGCCGAGGTAACGCACCAGTGCGTGGACCGTCTTGACGTAAGCCACGGCTTCCTTGGCGCTGCGCATGTCCGGCTCGGAGACGATTTCCAGCAGCGGCGTGCCAGCACGGTTCAGGTCGATGCCGGTGGCGCCGTTGAACTCTTCGTGCAGGCTTTTACCGGCGTCTTCTTCCAGGTGCGCACGGGTAACGCCGACACGTTTGATCGTGCCGTCTTCCATGGCGATGTCCAGGTGGCCCTTGCCGACGATCGGCAATTCCATCTGGCTGATCTGGTAGCCCTTGGGCAGGTCCGGGTAGAAGTAGTTCTTACGGGCGAACACGTTGTGCTGGCCGATCTCGGCGTCAATCGCCAGACCGAACATTACCGCCATCCGCACCGCTTCCTGGTTCAGCACCGGCAGTACGCCGGGCATGCCCAGGTCTACCAGGCTGGCCTGGGTGTTCGGCTCGGAACCGAACGTGGTCGAACTACCGGAAAAGATTTTCGACCGGGTGGTGAGCTGGGTATGAATCTCCAGCCCGATCACGACTTCCCATTGCATGTGTGTCTCCTCAGAAGCCGGTTGGGGTGCGGGTGTGCCAGTCAGTGTTCAACTGATACTGGTGGGCAACGTTCAACAGGCGACCTTCCTGGAAATATGGCGCGAGCAGTTGCACGCCCACCGGCAGGCCATCGACGAAACCGGCTGGCATGGACAGGCCCGGCAGGCCGGCGAGGTTGGCGGTGATGGTGTAGACGTCTTCCAGGTAAGCAGCGACCGGGTCGCTGTTCTTGGCGCCAAGCTTCCAGGCCGGGTTCGGCGTGGTTGGGCCGAGGATGATGTCGACCTCATTAAAGGCTGCCATGAAGTCGTTCTTGATCAAGCGACGAATCTTCTGGGCCTTCAGGTAGTAGGCGTCGTAGTAACCGGCCGACAGCGCGTAGGCACCGACCATGATCCGGCGCTGTACTTCCGGGCCGAAGCCTTCGCCACGGGAGCGCTTGTACAGGTCGATCAAGTCTTTCGGGTCTGCGCAGCGGTGGCCGAAACGCACGCCGTCGAAACGCGACAGGTTGGACGAGGCTTCCGCCGGGGCGATCACGTAGTACGCAGGAATCGCATGCTGCATGTTCGGCAGGCTGATTTCCTTGATCACGGCGCCGAGTTTTTCCAGCTCCTTGACGCTGTTGTGGATCAGCTCGGCGATGCGCGGGTCGAGACCGGCGCTGAAATACTCTTTCGGCACGCCGATGCGCAGGCCTTGCAGCGAGCCGTTGAGGCTGGAGCGGTAATCCGGCACGGGTTCGTCAATGCTGGTGGAGTCATTCGGATCGAAGCCGGCCATACCTTGCAACAAAATCGCGCAGTCTTCGGCGGTGCGCGCCATCGGGCCGCCCTGATCGAGGCTGGACGCGTAGGCAATCATGCCCCAGCGCGAAACACGACCGTACGTCGGTTTCAGGCCGGTGAGGTTGGTCAGGGCCGCGGGCTGACGGATCGAGCCGCCGGTATCGGTGCCCGTGGCCGCAGGCAGCAGGCGCGCGGCAACCGCAGCCGCCGAACCGCCGGATGAACCACCCGGAACGTGTTCCAGGTTCCACGGGTTTTTCACCGCGCCGTAGTAGCTCGACTCGTTGGCCGAACCCATGGCGAATTCGTCCATGTTGGTCTTGCCCAGGGTCACGGTCCCGGCAGCGGCCAGTTTGGCGACTACGGTGGCATCGTACGGTGCTTTAAAGTTGTCGAGCATTTTCGAACCGCAGCTGGTGCGGATGCCCTGGGTGCAGAACAGGTCTTTGTGCGCAATCGGCGCGCCGAGCAGGGCACCGCTCTCACCATTGGCCCGGCGTGCGTCAGCGGCTTTCGCCTGCTGGAGCGCCAGGTCTTCGGTGAGGCTGATGAAACTGTTGAGCTGAGGATCGAGCAGGGCGATACGCGCCAGCAGGGTTTTGGTCAGCTCTTCGGAAGAAAACTTTTTATCGGCGAGTCCGCGAGCGATCTCGGCCAGAGTCAATTGATGCATTGCAGGCTCTTTCCCTTTAGTCGATGACTTTCGGAACCAGGTACAGGCCGTTTTCGACCGCTGGTGCGATGGACTGATAGGCCTCGCGATGATTGGTCTCGGTCACGACGTCTGCGCGCAGGCGCTGGCTGGCTTCCAGTGGGTGGGCCAGCGGCTCGATACCGTCGGTATTGACCGCCTGCATTTCGTCGACCAGACCCAGAATGCTATTCAGGGCCGAGGTGATTTGTGGAAGATCGGCATCATTGAGGCCCAGGCAGGCCAAATGAGCGATTTTTTCCACGTCGGAGCGTTCAAGCGCCATTGCGATTCTCCAGTGGAAAACAGAACGGACGGCGTCCGTGTGTTAGATTGTCGGAACACTACCGCATTTCTACGGTCATAAGGCCGCGATTGTGGGGGTTGGTGCACAGAAAAGCGGTCAATTTAACATATTGGCGCCTTGCCCAAAATCCCTGTCGTTGTTAGAGTTTGCCGCACTTTTTTACCCACGCGTTGCCTAGGGTCCCTTTCCCATGTTCAAGAAACTGCGTGGCATGTTTTCCAGCGATCTCTCCATTGACCTGGGCACTGCCAACACCCTTATTTACGTGCGCGAGCGCGGAATCGTCCTGAATGAGCCATCGGTTGTGGCTATTCGGACACACGGTAACCAGAAAAGTGTCGTTGCTGTCGGCACCGAGGCGAAGCGCATGCTCGGCCGAACGCCGGGCAACATTGCTGCCATTCGTCCGATGAAGGACGGCGTGATTGCCGACTTCAGCGTCTGCGAAAAGATGCTGCAATACTTTATCAACAAGGTTCACGAAAACAGCTTCCTGCAGCCTAGCCCTCGTGTGCTGATCTGCGTTCCGTGCAAATCGACTCAAGTTGAGCGTCGTGCCATCCGTGAATCGGCCCTTGGTGCCGGTGCTCGTGAAGTGTTCCTGATCGAAGAGCCAATGGCTGCTGCGATTGGTGCCGGCCTGCCGGTTGAAGAAGCACGCGGTTCGATGGTGGTCGATATCGGTGGTGGTACTACCGAAATCGCCCTGATCTCCCTGAACGGTGTGGTTTATGCCGAGTCCGTACGGGTTGGCGGCGACCGCTTCGACGAAGCGATCATCACCTACGTGCGTCGCAACTACGGCAGCCTGATCGGCGAATCCACCGCCGAGCGCATCAAACAGGAAATCGGTACAGCCTACCCAGGCGGCGAAGTTCGCGAAGTCGACGTTCGTGGCCGTAACCTGGCCGAAGGCGTTCCACGCGCATTCACCCTGAACTCCAATGAAGTGCTGGAAGCTCTGCAAGAGTCCCTGGCCACCATCGTTCAGGCTGTGAAAAGCGCACTGGAGCAATCGCCTCCGGAGCTGGCGTCCGATATCGCCGAGCGTGGCCTGGTTCTGACCGGTGGTGGCGCCTTGCTGCGCGACCTCGACAAGTTGCTGGCCCAGGAAACAGGTCTGCCGGTGATCGTCGCCGAAGACCCGCTGACCTGCGTTGCTCGCGGCGGTGGCCGTGCATTGGAAATGATGGATAAACACACCATGGACCTGCTATCCAGCGAGTGATCTCGCCGGTTGCATCTATGCTGTTGGCGCGCAGGCAGCACTTTGCAGTGCTGCCTGTTGGCGTTTATCTTCTGTCAGTCTGCATCCAGGCCGGTTTGATGCCGTATGAATAAAGAGAACATTTGCCTGGGAGGAGCGGCTTATTAAACCGCTTTTCACCAAAGGGCCTTCACTGGGCGTGCGCTTATTAGTGCTGGTCGTGCTATCGGTCGCGCTGATGGTGGTCGATGCCCGCTTCACACTGCTCAAGCCAGTGCGTAGCCAAATGTCGCTGGTGCTGATGCAGTCTTACTGGATCACCGACCTGCCGCAGCGGCTATGGCAGGGTGTGGCCAGCCAATTTGGCAGCCGTACCGAGCTCGTCGCCGAAAACGAAAAACTCAAAAGCGAAAACCTGCTGTTGCAGGGACGCATGCAAAAGCTTGCCTCCCTGACCGAGCAGAACGTTCGGCTGCGCGAGTTGCTCAATTCTTCCGCGCTGGTCAACGAAAAGGTCGAAGTGGCCGAGTTGATCGGCATGGACCCGAACCCCTTCACCCATCGCATCATCATCAATAAAGGTGAGCGCGACGGGGTGATCCTCGGTCAGCCGGTGCTCGATGCCCGCGGCCTGATGGGGCAGGTGGTCGAATTGATGCCCTACACCTCCCGTGTATTGCTGCTGACCGACACCACCCACAGCATTCCGGTGCAGGTGAACCGCAACGGTCTTCGGGCGATTGCCAGCGGCACCGGCAACCCGGAGCGCCTGGAACTGCGTCACGTTGCCGATACTGCAGACATCAAGGAAGGCGACCTGTTGGTCAGCTCCGGCCTCGGTCAGCGGTTCCCGGCTGGTTACCCGGTGGCGACCGTCAAGGAAGTGATTCACGACTCCGGCCAGCCGTTTGCCATTGTTCGCGCCGTGCCGACCGCTGCCTTGAACCGCAGTCGCTACTTGCTGTTGGTGTTCAGCGACGGCCGTACTGCCGAAGAGCGTGCCAACGAAGCGGCCCAGGCTCAGGAAGCACTGGACCAGCATGGTGGCGGGCCGATCATTCCGGCCACCGTACCCAAACCAGTGCCGGCGACCACGGTGGTGCCCGCCGCCAACGCAGCGCCTGCCACGCCTGTCGCGCCTCCAGCTGCACCGGCCGCACCGGCACCGGCGGCAACCCCGGCCAAACCCGCTGCCGCCAAACCGCACGCGTCGCAACCTGCCGCCGCTAAACCGGCCGTGAAGCCTGCCGCCAAACCGCCTGTCCCCGCGCCGGCTTCTACTGGGAGAGAAGAATAATGGTCGGCGTCAAAGCTTCCCGAAATAGCTGGATTGTCTGGCTGACGTTCGCTATCGGCCTGTTGCTCAGTATCTCGCCCCTGCCGCAATTCATGGAAATCCTTCGCCCGCTGTGGCTGGCATTGCTGCTCGCGTTCTGGGCGCTGACCCTGCCGCAAAAGGTCGGCATGGTCACCGCATGGTGCCTGGGCTTGGCTGAAGACGTGCTTTACGGCACGTTGCTTGGCCAGAATGCGCTGATCCTGACGTTGATCACTTTTCTGGTGTTGTCACTACAACAGCGCTTGCGCATGTTCCCGATGTGGCAACAGAGCCTGGTGATCCTGGTGATCTTCGGCCTCGCGCAGCTGGTTCAGCTGTGGCTGAGCGCCTTGACCGGCAATCGCCAGCCAACCCTGGCGCTGGTGCTGCCGGCACTGGTCAGTGCGTTGCTCTGGCCTTGGGTCAGCTACGGTTTGCGTGGTCTGCGTCGACGCTACAAAATCAATTAATTCGGTCAGGCATTTGCCCGCGCCGGTGCCCTGTCTCGCAAATACGTTCCTTTTTTGGCGAGTGGCTGTTGTTGCCAGACAAGGCGCCATGCCAAGTCATAGCTCGCTATGGCGAGAAGCGGCAACGCAGTATGGCAACAACAGACGCCGCCAAAAAGGAACAGTATTTGTGAGACAGGGCACTGGACAGGGAGACGTCTTGATGAAAAAGCTATACCTCGCCTCAGGCTCGCCGCGTCGGCGTGAACTGCTCACGCAGATCGGCGTGCCATTCTCCGCCATCAGCGCGGACATCGATGAAACCCCTTTACCTCAAGAATCCCCGTCGGCCTATGTCGAGCGCCTGGCGCGCGGCAAGGCCGAAGTCGGGCGCGGAACAGTTGTTTCCGACGTCGATTTTTGCGTGTTGGGTGCCGACACCGCCGTGGTGCTGGACGGCAAAATTCTGGGAAAACCGGTGGACGAAGCCGATGCGTGCGCCATGCTTATGCTGTTGGCCGGTCGTGAGCATGAGGTGCTGACCGCCATCGCCGTACTCGACGCCGAGCGCTGCGAGTCGCTGGTGGTGCGCAGTCTGGTGCGGTTTCGCAACATCAGTCGCGAAGAAGCGGCAGCCTACTGGGCCAGCGGTGAGCCTCGTGACAAGGCGGGTGGCTACGGAATTCAGGGGGTGGGTGCGGTATTTGTTGCCGGGCTCGATGGCAGTTACTCGGCGGTGGTCGGGTTGCCGCTGTGCGAAACCGCGGAACTGCTCGGCCATTTCGGCATACCCTGTTGGCAAACACTTAACGCGCGCTAAGCGTCGTACTGACAAGATGCAGCCACTATCGTGAACATGCCCGAACGAGACCCTGCCATGAGTGAAGAGATTCTGATCAACATCACGCCGATGGAATCGCGCGTGGCGGTGGTCGAAAACGGTGTTCTGCAAGAGGTCCACGTCGAGCGTACGCAAAAGCGCGGGATCGTCGGCAACATCTATAAAGGCAAGGTTGTGCGGGTTCTACCCGGCATGCAGGCAGCGTTCGTCGACATCGGCCTGGACCGCGCCGCGTTCATCCATGCCTCGGAGATCTCCCTGCGTGAAGGCCCGGTGGTCGAGAGCATCAGCGCTCTGGTCCATGAAGGCCAGAGCCTGGTGGTCCAGGTCACCAAGGACCCGATCGGCTCCAAAGGCGCACGCCTGACGACTCAGTTGTCGATTCCATCACGCTATCTGGTGTACATGCCGCGTACCGCCCACGTCGGTATTTCGCTGAAGATCGAAGACGAGGCCGAGCGCGAGCGCCTCAAGCAAGTGGTCACCGATTGCGTGGCCAAAGAAGGCATCAAGGAGGCTGGCGGTTTCATTTTGCGCACCGCCGCCGAAGGGGCGGGCGCCGATGAGATCCTCATGGACATCCGCTACTTGCGCAGGCTCTGGGATCAGATCAACGAGCAGATCAAAACCGTCAGTGCGCCGAGTGTGATCTACGAAGACCTCGGCCTGGCGTTGCGGACCTTGCGTGACCTGGTGAGCCCGAAGATCGAGAAGATTCGCATCGACTCCCGGGAAACCTTTCAGAAAACCACGCAGTTCGTCGCCGAACTGATGCCGGAAATCGCTGATCGTCTTGAACACTACCCAGGCGAGCGGCCCATTTTCGACTTGTACGGCGTGGAAGACGAAATCCAGAAAGCCCTGGAGCGCAAAGTCCCGCTCAAGTCCGGCGGTTACCTGGTGGTCGATCCGGCGGAAGCCATGAGCACCATCGACGTCAACACCGGGGCCTTCGTCGGCCATCGCAACCTTGAAGAAACCATCTTCAAGACCAACCTCGAAGCCGCCACCGCGATTGCCCGTCAGCTGCGCCTGCGCAATCTGGGCGGGATCATCATCATCGACTTCATCGACATGGAAGACGAAGAACACCAGCGCCAGGTATTGCGCACGCTTGAGAAGCAACTGGAACGCGATCACGCCAAAACCAACATCATCGGCATCACTGAGTTGGGCCTGGTGCAGATGACCCGCAAGCGCACCCGCGAAAGTCTCGAACAGGTGCTGTGCGAGCCGTGCAGCAGCTGTCAGGGGCGCGGCAAGCTGAAGACCCCTGAAACGGTCTGCTACGAAATTTTTCGAGAAATTCTCCGCGAGGCTCGCGCCTATCAGGCGGAGGGCTATCGTGTATTGGCGAACCAGAAAGTTGTCGACCGCTTGCTCGACGAAGAGTCAGGTAACGTTGCCGAGCTGGAAGGATTTATCGGACGCACCATTCGATTCCAGGTGGAAACCATGTATTCCCAGGAACAATACGACGTGGTGTTGCTCTGAATCGCGGTGTTCCAACCTTACTAGAACGGCTGGCCTCAGCTTTTTGCAGCATTTTTGCCATGGGAGCCAACTGACATGGAGCGTCTGACACGCATTTTGGTCGCACTCACCCGCTGGGGGCTGGGCCTGTGCGCGTTGGCATTGGTGTTGATGGCGTTGTACGTCAGCCTCGGCCGGGAGCTGACGCCACTGGTGGCTGAATACCGGGCCGAGGTCGAAACCAAAGCCCGTGAGGCCTTCGGCGTGCCATTGCAAATCGGCGAGCTTGAAGGCAGCTGGAGTGGTTTTGCGCCGATCCTGTTCGCCCATGACGTAACGGTCGGCGAAGGTGCCAATGCCTTGCGCCTGGATCAGGTGCGTGCGGTGCCTGACCTTTGGGGAAGCCTGTTGGCTCGTCAGTTGCGCATCGCTCACCTGGAGCTCAATGGCCTGAAGATCAGCCTCAAGGAAGGCACCGACGGGCAGTGGGCGCTGGAAGGGTTGCCGGTGCAGAAGGATCAGCCGCTGGATCCCGAGCAACTGCTCAATCGCCTGCAGATCGTCCAGCAGTTGTCGGTGATCGACAGTCAGGTGACCTTGCAACCACTGGATCAACCGGCGCTGACCTTGACCTACGTCGGCTTCACTCTGAAAACCGGAGCTTCGCGGCAGCGTCTCGATGCCCGAATGACCCTGCCTGATGGCCAGCCAGTGGCCATGAGCCTGCGTACCCGTATCCGCGCCAGCCAGTGGCAGGATGGGGAGGCCGAGGCCTATCTGAGCCTGCCGCAAAGCGATTGGTCGAAATGGCTGCCCGAGCGCCTGACCCAGCAATGGAATTTTTCCGAGATCAAGGCCGGCGGCGAGCTCTGGATCAATTGGGGCCAGCGCACATTGCAAAGCGCGGCGATTCGCCTCAACGCGCCGCAACTCAAAGGGGCGTACGCCGAGCGCAAGCCGATCCAGATCAACAACCTGGCGCTCAATGGCTATTTCCAGCGCAATGCCGAAGGCTTCTTGGTGACCCTGGATTCGCTGGCCATGAGCTTCGGCGAGACGCGCTGGGAGTCGCATCTGCAACTCAAACAGACGTCGGCCACTGACAAGGTCGAAGAACTCTGGCACCTGCAAGCCGATCGACTCGACCTCACCCCGCTCACGCCGCTGCTGAACGCCTTGGGCCCACTGCCCAAAGGTGTCGCCACGGCAGTCGAAAAACTCAAAGTGACCGGTGGGCTGCGTAATGTGCTGATCGACATGCGGCCCAATGCCACTGACGACAGCAAGTTCAGCTTCGCCGCGAACCTTGACCGGGTAGGTTTTGATGCCTATGCCGGCGCCCCGGCGGCGCGAAATGTAAGCGGCAGCATCAGCGGTGACCTCGGCAAGGGTGAGCTGCGCATGGACAGCAAGGACTTTGTCCTGCACCTGGACCCCATTTTCGCCAAGCCATGGCAGTACATCCAGGCCAACGCCACGTTGACCTGGAAACTCGATAAAGAAGGCTTCACCCTGATCGCGCCCTACCTCAAGGTGCTTGGCGAAGAGGGCAAGATTGCCGGCGATTTTCTGATTCGCCTGTATTTTGATCCCGCCAAGGAAGATTACATGGACCTGCGGGTGGGTATGGTGGAAGGCGATGGGCGCTACACCGCCAAATACCTGCCGACCGTCCTCAGCCCCGCACTCGACGAATGGTTGCGTACGGCCATTCTCAAAGGCGCGGTGGATGAAGGTTTCTTCCAGTATCAGGGGTCGCTGAACCATGGCGTCGCTGATACCGCCCGCAGCATCAGCCTGTTCTTCAAGGTGCACGATGCCGAGCTGGCGTTCCAGCCAGGCTGGCCGCATGTCAGCAAGGTCACGGGTGATGTGTTTGTCGAAGACAGTGGTGTGCGGATTCTGGCCAGCAAGGGCCAGTTGCTCGACACTCAGGTCAAGGACATCTACGTCAATATTCCCCATGTGCCGGATGGAAAAAGCGTCCACCTGTTCCTTGACGGCGAGTTTGCTGGCGGCTTGGGTGATGGGCTGAAGATTCTTCAGGAGGCCCCCATCGGTACAGCTGAAACCTTCGCCAAATGGGAAGGTGAGGGCGAGCTGCAAGGCAAACTGAAACTGGATATCCCGCTGGTCAAAGACGAGAAGCCGAAAATTCTGGTTGACTTCAAAACAGCCAAGGCGCGTCTGAAACTTCCCGAACCACCGCTGGAGCTGACTCAGCTCAAGGGCGATTTCCGCTTCGACAGCACCAAGGGTCTGAGCGGGCAGAACATCAGCGCCCGTGCCTTTGATAAACCGGTCACCGCGCAGATTTTCGCTGATGGCAACGCCAGCAATCTCAAGACTCGCGTTACGGCTTCCGGTCATGTCGAAGTCAAAAAACTCACTCAGTGGTTGAACGTGACTCAGCCGTTGCCGGTGTCCGGGGTGATCCCGTATCAATTGCAACTGACCCTGGATGGCGCCGACAGCCAGTTGATGGTCAATTCCAACCTCAGAGGCGTGACGGTTGATCTGCCGGCTCCGTTCGGCATGGCAGCCGATGCGGGGCGCGACACGACATTTCGCATGACCTTGCAAGGTGCGGAGCGTCGTTATTGGGTCAACTATGGTGAGTTGGCAAACTTCACGTTTGCAGCCCCGAACGGCAATTTTGCCGAAGGTCGTGGTGAGCTGTTCCTCGGTGGTGGCAATGCCGTGTTGCCCGGTACCAAAGGCCTGCGCGTGCGTGGCGTACTGTCGGAACTGGATGTCGGCCCCTGGAAGGATTTGGTGGACAAGTACGCTGGCCAGGATCCGGGTGGCAATGCCAAGCAGTTCTTCAGCGGTGCAGACTTCCAGATTGGCAAGCTCAGTGCACTGGGCAGTACCCTCGACAAGGCATCGGTGCAGATAAACCGAAAGCCCGCCGCCTGGGCTTTGCAGCTCGACAGCCAGCAGGTCAAAGGCACGGTCGGTGTGCCTGACGCGAAAGGCGCGCCGATCACGGTCAATCTGCAATACGTGCGGCTACCCGCGCCGGATCCCAAGGCACTGACCGACGATAATGCGCCCGACCCTCTGGCCACGGTTGACCCGACAAAAATTCCGGCGCTGGACATCACCATCAATCAGCTGTTCCTGGGCCAGGATCTGGTGGGTGGCTGGTCGCTGAAAGTCCGTCCGACGCCGCGGGGCATTGCATTCAATAACCTGGACATGGGGCTCAAAGGCATTCTGTTGCAGGGCAGTGGCGGTTGGGAAGGTGCGCCAGGGAGTTCCAGCAGTTGGTACAAGGGGCGAATCAGCGGCAAGAATCTAGCCGATGTGCTCAAGGGCTGGGGGTTTGCACCGAGTGTCACCAGCGAAGAGTTCCATATGGATGTTGACGGTCGCTGGCCCGGTTCGCCGGCGTGGCTGGCCAGCAAACGGTTCTCCGGCACCCTTGATGCCTCCCTTACCAAGGGCCAGTTTGTTGAAGTCGACGGCAGTGCCCAGGCGCTGAGAGTCTTCGGCTTGCTTAACTTCAATTCCATCGGTCGCCGTTTGCGCCTGGACTTTTCCGACCTGTTCGGCAAAGGGTTGAGTTATGACCGGGTCAAAGGTTTGCTGGTCGGTACCAATGGCGTCTACGTCACCCGTGAACCGATCCGGATGACCGGTCCGTCCAGCAATGTTGAACTCGATGGCACGCTCAATCTGGTGGGTGATCAGATCGACGCCAAATTGCTGGTGACGTTACCGGTTACCAACAACTTGCCGATTGCCGCGTTGATCGTTGGCGCGCCGGCCGTTGGCGGCGCGCTGTTCCTGATCGACAAACTGATTGGTGATCGCATGGCGCGGTTTGCCAGTGTGAAATACACCGTCAAAGGCCCGTGGAAAGAGCCGAAAATCACCTTCGACAAACCTTTTTGAGTCGCTTTTCGAAAAGGCACTCGCCAAGGCGATGGAGTAGCATGGCCGAACACATTTCAATCAGCGACGCAGATCCTGTAGCAGCTGGCGAAGCCTGCGTCCGGCTGCGCAGCAGTCGTGAACCCGGTCAACATGGTCTTGCAGGTAAACCGTGCAATCCGGTGTTACGACTGCTGCGCAGCCGGACGCAGGCTTCGCCAGCTGCTACAGGTTGGCGGACACTTCTCAAGTAAGGAAAGGCCATGTCTGTAGCGGTGATTCAAATGGTCAGCCAGAGCGATGTGCTGGCCAATCTGGCCCAGGCTCGCCGCCTGCTTGAGCAAGCGGCGGCCGGTGGCGCGCAACTGGCCGTGCTGCCGGAAAACTTCGCCGCGATGGGCCGTCGCGACATCGCCGATATCGGCCGCGCCGAGGCGTTGGGCGACGGGCCGATCCTGCCATGGTTGAAACAGACCGCCCTCGACCTCAAGTTATGGATAGTCGCCGGCACATTGCCGTTGCCGCCGGTGGATCAACCGACGGCGAAGGTGCATGCCTGTTCGCTGTTGGTGAATGACCATGGCGAAACGGTGGCGCGCTACGACAAGCTGCACTTGTTTGATGTGGACGTTGCGGACAATCGCGGGCGTTATCGCGAGTCCGATGACTATGCTTATGGCAGTGGCGTGGTGGTTGCGGATACGCCGGTCGGTCGAGTCGGCCTGACGGTGTGTTACGACCTGCGCTTCCCGGAGTTGTACAGCGAATTACGGGCTGCCGGGGCGGAATTGATTACCGCACCGTCGGCGTTTACCGCGGTGACCGGGGCGGCGCATTGGGATGTGCTGATTCGCGCCCGAGCCATCGAGACTCAATGTTATGTGCTGGCGGCCGCGCAGGGTGGGACTCATCCGGGGCCGCGAGAAACCTGGGGGCATGCCGCCATCGTCGACCCTTGGGGCCGGATACTGGCGCAACAGGATCAAGGCGAGGCCGTGCTGCTGGCCGAACGAGATAGCAGCGAACAGACGTCCATCCGGGCGCGGATGCCGGTGTCCAGTCACCGGCGCTTTTTCTCGCAGGGCGCTCAGCGACCTGCCTCAGAACGATGAATTGAAGGCGTAAAGCATATGAGCGAGTTGTTGTCCTCAGTCAGTGAACACCTCCTGGCGCCCGGTGGCGTAACGATCGAGAGCTTGCAAGGCGTGCTCGGCGACCTGGCTGGCCCGGGTATCGATGCTGCCGACCTGTATTTCCAGGGGCAGATTTCCGAGTCCTGGGCGCTGGAAGACGGGATCGTCAAGGAAGGCAGCTTCAACCTCGACCAGGGCGTCGGCGTACGCGCGCAATCGGGTGAAAAGACCGGTTTTGCCTACAGCAATGCCATCACCCTGGAAGCCCTCGGTGCCGCGGCCCGTGCCGCGCGCTCAATCTCCCGCGCCGGGCAGAACGGCACGGTGCAGGCTTTCACGACCCAGGACGTCGCCCAGTTGTATGGGCCGGACAACCCGCTGGAAGTGATCAGCCGCGCCGAAAAAGTCGAACTCCTTAAACGCATCGATGCGGCTACTCGTGCTCTCGATCCGCGTATCCAGCAAGTCACTGTGAGCATGGCCGGTGTCTGGGAGCGGATTCTGGTGGCCTCTACTGACGGCGGCCTGGCTGCGGATGTACGGCCATTGGTGCGCTTCAATGTCAGTGTGATCGTCGAACAGAACGGTCGCCGCGAGCGTGGCGGTCATGGTGGCGGTGGTCGTACCGATTACCGTTATTTCCTCAGCGATGACCGCGCCATGGGTTACGCCCGTGAAGCATTGCGTCAGGCACTGGTTAACCTTGAAGCCATTCCGGCGCCGGCCGGTACGTTGCCGGTGGTGCTGGGTTCCGGCTGGTCTGGCGTGCTGCTGCACGAAGCGGTCGGCCATGGTCTGGAAGGTGACTTCAACCGCAAGGGCAGCTCTGCCTACAGCGGGCGCATGGGCGAAATGGTTGCGTCCAAACTGTGCACCATCGTCGATGACGGTACGTTGGCGGGCCGTCGAGGTTCCCTGAACGTCGACGACGAAGGCACCCCGACCGAGTGCACCACGCTGATCGAAAACGGCGTACTCAAAGGCTATATGCAGGACAAGCTCAATGCGCGTCTGATGGGCGTGGCTCGTACCGGCAACGGTCGTCGCGAATCTTATGCGCACCTGCCGATGCCGCGCATGACCAACACCTACATGCTGGCGGGCGAAAGCGATCCGGCAGAAATCATCGCCTCGGTGAAGCGCGGCATCTACTGCGCCAATCTCGGCGGCGGACAGGTGGACATCACCAGCGGCAAATTCGTGTTCTCGACCAGCGAGGCGTACCTGATCGAAGACGGCAAGATTACTGCCCCGGTCAAAGGCGCGACGTTGATCGGCAACGGGCCGGAAGCCATGAGCAAGGTGTCGATGGTCGGTAACGATCTGGCGCTGGACAGCGGCGTGGGTACGTGTGGCAAGGATGGGCAGTCGGTGCCGGTGGGTGTCGGCCAGCCAACGCTGAAAATCGATGCGATCACTGTGGGTGGCACAGGCGCATAAGTGGCTTTTGAGAAAAGAGAAGCTTCGGGTGAGCCGCTTGGCGACTCACCCGAGAAGGGACTTAACGCAGGCCGCGTTGAGTCTCATCCAGCTCACGGATGTACTTGAAGATTTTACGGCTCGATGCCGGTGGCTTGTTGGTCGCCAGTTCGTGCTGGGCCTGACGGATCAGGGAGCGCAATTGCTGACGATCAGCTTCCGGGTAGTCGAGCACGAACTTCTCCAGGACTGCATCGTCGCCCGCGATCAAGCGATCGCGCCAGCGTTCCAGGCCATGGAAACGTTCGTTGTACTGCCGAGTGGAGGCATCGAGTTGATCGAGCAAGGTCAGAATGGCGTCAGTGTCCTGATCGCGCATCAGTTTACCGATGAACATGAGGTGCCGTTTACGCGCGATATTCGCGGTGTGCTTGGGGGCATCGCCCAGAGCCCGGCGCAAAGCGTCGGTCAACGGCAGTTTTGCCAGCAAGTCAGGCTTGAGTGTTGTAAGGCGCTCGCCAAGGTCAACCAGAGCATGAAGCTCACGTTTAACCTGGGATTTGCTTTTTTCTCCCGTATCGAGGGAGTCGTCGTAAGAATCAACCATGGTGGCCGTCCGCAAAGAAACGCCGCCATGATAACCAGTCGGGGGCCGCTTGTCCGGCCCGGTCGCTCGAAGGCCATACCGAAAGCAGAATTTGAGTGGAGAACAGCATGAGTGCAGTTGAAAGCGTCGGCCCACAAGCGTTGCCGGCACTGCAAGAACAAGTCGAGCAGATCATTGCTGAAGCCAAGCGTCAGGGCGCCAGTGCCTGCGAAGTCGCCGTGTCCCTGGAACAGGGCCTGTCGACGTCGGTGCGCCAGCGCGAGGTCGAAACCGTCGAGTTCAACCGCGATCAGGGCTTTGGCATCACCTTGTATGTCGGCCAGCGCAAGGGCTCGGCCAGCACCTCGGCCAGCGGCCCTGACGCCATTCGGGAAACCGTCGCGGCGGCGCTGGCCATCGCCAAGCACACGTCCGAAGACGAAGCCTCGGGCCTGGCCGATGCTGCGTTGATGGCCCGCGACCTGCAGGATTTCGACCTGTTCCACCAATGGGACATCACTCCGGAACAAGCCATCGAGCAAGCGCTGGCTTGCGAAGCCGCAGCGTTTGCCACCGATAGCCGAATCAAGAATGCCGACGGCACCACGCTCAGCACCCATCAGGGCTGCCGCGTGTACGGCAACAGTCATGGGTTTATCGGCGGCTACGCGTCGACCCGACACAGCTTGAGTTGCGTGATGATTGCCGAGGCCGATGGCCAGATGCAGCGCGATTACTGGTACGACGTAAACCGCCAGGGCAACTTGCTGACCGATCCGGCGATCATCGGTCAGCGTGCCGCGCAGCGGGCGGCGAGCCGTCTGGGCGCGCGTCCCGTACCGACCTGCGAAGTACCGGTGTTGTTTTCCGCTGAACTGGCCGGTGGTTTGTTCGGCAGCTTTCTCTCGGCCATTTCCGGCGGCAGTCTGTACCGCAAGTCGTCGTTCCTTGAAGGCACACTGGGGCAGAAGTTGTTTCCGGAGTGGTTGACCATCGATGAGCGTCCGCATTTGATGCGCGCCATGGGCAGTTCCGCGTTCGATGGCGACGGCCTGGCGACTTACGCCAAGCCGTTCGTCGAAAAGGGTGAGTTGGTGTCCTACATCCTCGGCACGTACTCCGGGCGCAAGCTCGGGATGCCGAGTACTGCCAACGCCGGCGGTGTGCACAACTTGTTTGTCACCCATGGCGATGAAGATCAGGCCGCGTTGCTGCGTCGCATGGGCCGTGGCCTGCTGGTCACAGAGCTGATGGGGCAGGGCCTGAACATGGTCACCGGCGATTACTCCCGTGGCGCAGCGGGTTACTGGGTCGAGAACGGCGAAATCCAGTTTGCCGTGCAGGAAGTGACCATCGCCGGCAACATGCGTGACATGTTCAAGCAGATCGTTGCGGTCGGTAATGATCTGGAATTGCGCAGCAACATTCGCACAGGTTCGGTGCTGATCGAACGCATGACGGTCGCGGGTAGCTAACGCTTAACCGTTACGCAAAAAGGCGCGTTACCCGGCTGTGGGAAACGCGCCTTTTTTATGCCTCGATTTTATCGGGGTTGTTTTGGTTCTCATTATCATCTAATAATTAATCTCATTACCGAATGAGCCCGGATCATGAGTTCTGCCTTGCACGAGCAGCCTTACCTCGAAAGCTGGCGCTGGATGAGTCGCCAGATCCGTTGCGCCATGGACCCTGACGAACCACGCCTGATCGCCCATTACCTGGCTGAAGGCCGGTATTTGGCCTGTTGCACGGCAACGTCTCCCTGGACCATCGCCGAAACTTCCTTCCGTTTGTTACTCGACACTGCCGCCGATGTCGCGCTGCCCTGGCATTGGCGCACTTACTGCCTCGACCAGGCCTGGCGCCCGCTGCGTGAACTCGAACGCCTCTCTCTGTGCAAGTGCCGCCTCACGCGCTGGCAACGCTACACCTGGCAACTGGCGACCTGCGAGTTGCAGCCCTCGATTCCCCTCATAGAACTGGTGCAAGGATTTTCTGATGACCAAGACACGCATTGAACGCGACAGCATGGGCGAGCTTCAGGTCCCGGTGGATGCGCTCTATGGCGCGCAGACCCAACGGGCGGTGGATAACTTCCCGATCAGCGGCAAGCCGATGCCCGTGCAGTTCATCCGCGCGCTGATCCTGGCCAAAGCGGCCGCCGCCCGGGCCAACGTCAAGCTCAAGCAAATCAGCGAAGCTCAGGGCGGTGCCATTGTCGAGGCGGCATTGGGTCTGCTCAACGGCGATTTCATGCAGCACTTCCCGGTGGACATCTTCCAGACTGGCTCGGGCACCAGCTCGAACATGAATGCCAACGAAGTGATCGCCACCCTGGCCAGCCGTGTACTCGGTGAGCCGGTGAACCCCAACGATCACGTCAATTGCGGTCAAAGCAGCAACGACATTATCCCGACGACGATCCATGTCAGCGCGGCGCTGGCGTTGCATGAACAGCTGCTGCCGGCGCTGCTGCGCCTGGTGCAGGTGATCGAGCACAAGGCTGAGACCGTTCACCATCACGTCAAGACCGGTCGCACTCATTTAATGGACGCGATGCCGGTGCGCATGAGCCAGGTGCTTAACGGATGGGCGCAGCAACTCAAAGCCAACATCGGCCATCTGCAAAACCTGCTGCCAAGCCTGCAATCCCTGGCGCAGGGCGGCACCGCGGTGGGCACCGGCATCAACGCGCATCCCGAGTTCGCCGCGCGTTTCAGTCAACAACTGAGCGAGCTGACCCACGTCCCATTCAAGCCCGGTACCGATCTGTTTGCGCTGATCGGCTCCCAGGACACGGCCGTTGCGCTCTCCGGGCAGCTCAAGGCGACGGCGGTGTCCTTGATGAAAATTGCCAACGACCTGCGCTGGATGAATTCCGGTCCGCTGGCCGGTCTGGGGGAGATCGAACTCGAAGCCTTGCAGCCGGGCTCGTCGATCATGCCCGGCAAGGTCAACCCGGTGATCCCGGAAGCCACCGCGATGGTCGCCGCTCAGGTGATCGGCAACGACACCGTGATCACCATCGCCGGTCAGTCAGGCAATTTCGAACTGAACGTGATGCTGCCAATCATCGCCCAGAACCTGCTCAGCAGCATTGAATTGCTGGCCAACGCCAGCCATCTGCTGGGTGAAAAAGCGATCTCCAGCTTCAAGGTCAACGAAGCCAGACTCAAGGAAGCGCTGTCGCGCAATCCGATACTGGTCACCGCACTCAACCCGATCATTGGTTACCAAAAAGCCGCCGAGATTGCCAAGAAGGCTTATCAGCAAGGTCGGCCGGTTATCGACGTGGCACTGGAACACACCGACATGACCCGCAACCAGCTTGAGGTTTTGCTGGACCCGGAAAAACTAACCGCAGGCGGCGTGTAATCACTGCCACCGCTTTGGAGGCTCACCATGGAGCACTGGAAACGCACGATCGAAAGGGCTAATCACTGTTTCATGCTGGGCGAACTGGTCGATGCCCGCGAGGCTTACTTGCAGGCACTGGCCCTGGCTCAAGTGTTGTTTGAGCGTTGGGCGGATGCCGACGAAGCGGTGGCGGCTTGCGTGATTTCCCACCACAACCTAGCGGACCTGCATCTGCGGCTGAACCAGCCGGAGGAGAGCGCCGAGTATTTGTGTGCGATCCACCAACGGTTGTTGCAGACCCTGCAGGATCCGCGTCTGGCACCGGCCCTGCGCGATGCCGCACTGCGCCAAAGCAGCAAAACCTATGTCGAACTGCTGAATTTCATCAGCGAGCACGGCGAGTATCCGCGCACCCATCGTTTGCTGCACAGCCCGGCGGTCGCGCCTGCGCCTTTACATCATGGAGTCCATTGAAATGGCTTTTACCTTGCCTGCCTTGCCATACGCCTATGACGCCCTGGAACCGCACATCGATGCGCAGACCATGGAAATCCATTACACCAAGCACCACCAGGCCTACATCAACAACCTCAACGCCGCGGTTGAGGGCACGGAGTTCGCCGAGTGGTCAGTTGAAAAGCTGGTCGCCAGCGTCCGGCAACTGCCGGAAACACTGCGTGCCGCTGTCATCAATCAGGGCGGTGGCCACGCGAACCATTCGCTGTTCTGGGAAGTGATGGCACCTCACGGCGGCGGCAATCCCGAAGGTGCACTGGCCAAGGCGATCGATGAGCATCTGGGTGGTCTGGACAGTTTCAAAGAGGCGTTCACCAAAGCGGCGCTGACCCGTTTCGGCAGTGGTTGGGCCTGGCTGAGTGTCACGCCACAAAAAACGCTGGTGGTGGAAAGCAGCGGCAACCAGGACAGTCCGCTGATGAACGGCAATACGCCGATTCTTGGTCTGGATGTGTGGGAACACGCCTATTACCTGCGCTATCAGAACCGCCGTCCGGAATATATCAATGCGTTCTACAACGTCATCAATTGGCCCGAAGTCGCTGCGCGCTATCAAGCCGTGCTGGTTTAAGTCCTCTATAAAAACAATCCAAGGCTGACTATGGGCACTGAAACACTGGCGATCGGAAGTGGGCGGATGTTTCGTTACGCTGTGGGATCGCTATTACTGATGGCAGGCATGGCCTTGCTGGTGGCTCAAGGGCTCGCCTGGCTGGACCTTGAGCCGAGACTGTCGCGTGCGTTGCAGGGCGGTGCGATCTGCGCGCTCGGCACCGCGCTCGGTGCGGTGCCGGTGCTGGTCATTCGGCGCATGCCCCAGGCGCTCAGTGACACATTGCTGGGGTTCGGTGCCGGCGTGATGCTGGCGGCGACGGCGTTTTCGCTGATCGTGCCGGGCATTTCCGCCGCTGAAGGCCTCGGCCTGACGCCGTGGTCAGCCAGTGGACTGATCTGTTTCGGCATCATGCTCGGGGCGTTTGGTCTGTATTTGGTTGATCGCAAGGTGTCGAGCGCTTCACCGGAAATGCTCATCGGCACGCTTGAACATCCGGTGATTCCTCCACGCATCTGGCTGTTCGTGTTCGCCATCATTGCCCATAACATCCCTGAAGGCATGGCTGTCGGCGTTTCTGCCGGCGGCGGCATGCCGGACGCGGACAGCCTGGCCATGGGCATCGCGCTGCAGGATGTGCCGGAAGGGCTGGTGATTGCGTTGGTGCTGGCTGGGGCAGGGATGTTTAGGATCAAGGCATTTCTGATTGGTGCGGGATCAGGTCTGGTCGAGCCGGTATTCGCGCTGTTGTGCGCGTGGCTGGTAAGCCTTGCCGAACTGTTGTTGCCGTTGGGATTGGCGTTGGCGGCGGGGGCGATGCTGTTGGTGGTGACCCACGAAGTGATCCCGGAGTCGCGACGCAATGTTCATGACAAACTCGCGAGCCTTGGCTTGTTGATCGGATTTTGTTTGATGATGGTGATGGATACGGCGCTGGCGTAACGCTGAGCTGTAGCAGCAGGTTTCGCCAGCTGCTACAGGGCGAGGTGTTACTCGCCTTCGTCGAAGAAGTTATTGATCAATGCCACGAGCGCATCCAGTGCTTCCTGCGCTTGCTCACCTTCGGTACTCAGGTGGATTGTGGTGCCCTTGCCGGCGGCGAGCATCATCATCGCCATGATGCTTTTACCGTCGACCGTGGATTCTGGGGCACGTCCTACCCTGATCGTGCAGTCCTTGAACTGACCCGCCACTCCAACGAATTTTGCAGAAGCGCGGGCATGCAGGCCCAGCTTGTTGATGATTTCAATTTCCAGAGCAGGCATCGCGATGTGGATCCTTTAGCTGAGGTCGCGGTGGCGGACCTGGACGTTCTTCAGGGATTGTTGCAGGACCTGGCCCAGACGTTCGGTCAGGTAGACGGAGCGGTGATGCCCGCCGGTGCAGCCAATGGCGATGGTGACATAAGCACGATTGCTGGCAGCAAAGCGCGGCAACCACTTGAGCAAGTAGGTGGAAATGTCCTGGAACATCTCTTCGACGTCCGGTTGAGCCGCCAGGTACTCGGCCACCGGTTGATCAAGCCCGGACTGCGCTCGCAGTTCCGGCTTCCAGTAAGGGTTGGGCAGGCAGCGCACATCGAACACCAGGTCCGCGTCCACCGGCATGCCGCGCTTGAATCCGAAGGACTCGACCAGGAACGCGGTGGCGGCTTCCGGCTGGTTCAGCAAGCGCAGCTTGATGGTGTCGCGTAGCTGATACAGGTTCAGGTTGGTCGTGTTGATTTTGAGATCGGCCAGGTCGGCAATGGGGCCCAGCAGATTGCTTTCGTCCTCGATCGCCTCGGCCAACGAGCGATTGGCGGTGCTCAGCGGGTGACGACGGCGGGTCTCGGAAAACCGCTTGAGCAAGGTTTCTACGTCGGCGTCCAGGTACAGCACATCGCATTTGATATGCCGGCTACGGACTTCCTCGAGTAACTCGGGAAACCGCGAAAGATGGCTCGGCAGATTGCGCGCATCGATAGATACGGCGACCAGTGGTTGCGACAATTCGGTATGAATCAACGCACGCTCGGCCAGTTCCGGCAGCAGTCCGGCGGGCAGGTTGTCGATGCAGTAGTAGCCGTTATCCTCGAGAACATCGAGTACGGTGCTTTTACCCGAGCCGGAGCGGCCGCTGACGATGATCAAGCGCATGATTACTGACCGTTTTGCTCTTCCAGAACAACCTTATACAAGGCTTCGTTGCTCGGAGCACTACGCAGTTTTTCCCGCACTTCCTTGCGATCAAGCATGCTGGCTATTTGACGAAGCAATTCAAGGTGCGCATCGGTGGCGGCTTCCGGGACCAGCAGTACGAACAGCAGGTCAACCGGGGCCCCGTCGATGGCATCGAAATCGATGGGCGCGTCAAGGTGCATCAAGGCGCTGATGGGCGAGATGCAGCCCTTCAGACGGCAGTGGGGGATGGCGATGCCGTTACCAAAACCGGTCGAGCCGAGTTTTTCACGGGCGATCAATGCTTCGAAGACATCTTGCATCTCCAGATCCGGCACTTCCCGGGCGATCAGGTTGGCAATTTGCTCGAGGGCTTTCTTTTTACTGCCGCCCGGCACGTTCACGAGGGAACGGCCGGGGGTCAGGATGTTTTCAAGTCGGATCATGGGTTGGGAGTGTTAACGACCGGTTGCACCCTGGAGGAGGCTCTGGGTCTTTTCCTTATGCTTTTTGAGTTGTTTATCCAGCTTGTCGGTCAGTGAATCGATCGCTGCGTACATGTCGGTATGTTCCGCGTTGGCGACCACTTCATTGCCGGGAATATGCAGGGTGGCTTCGATTTTCTGCTTCAGCTTCTCGACGGTCATCGTGACCTGCACGTTGGTGATCTTGTCGAAATGCCGCTCTAATCGTTCGAGTTTTTCGCCGATGTAGGTGCGCAGGGGTTCGGTCACTTCCAGTTGGTGTCCACTGATGTTGACTTGCATACAGCTTCTCCTTCGTTGCCAGTGCATAAAGCGGCAGGCAGAAATGCCTGCCACTGGAACGCTGTGGCGTGGCCCTACATCAACCGCTTACGTTCGCTCGAAGGCGCGATCCCCAGGGATTCGCGATACTTGGCGACGGTGCGGCGAGCCACCTGAATGCCTTGTGCCTCCAGTAAACCAGCGATCTTGCTGTCACTCAACGGCTTTTTCTGATTTTCCGCGGCAACCAGTTTTTTGATGATCGCGCGAATCGCTGTGGACGAGCATTCACCGCCTTCGGAGGTACTTACGTGGCTGGAGAAAAAGTATTTCAACTCATAAATGCCCCGAGGGGTATGCATGAATTTTTGCGTGGTTACCCGTGAAATCGTCGATTCGTGCATGCCCACCGCTTCGGCAATGTCATGCAGGACCAAAGGCTTCATGGCTTCGTCGCCGTATTCCAGGAAACCGCGCTGATGCTCGACGATCTGGGTGGCAACTTTCATCAAGGTTTCATTGCGGCTTTGCAGGCTCTTGATGAACCAGCGGGCCTCTTGCAGCTGATTGCGCATGAAGGTGTTGTCAGCGCTGGTGTCGGCACGGCGGACAAATCCGGCGTATTGCGCGTTGACCCGCAACTTTGGCACCGATTCCTGGTTGAGCTCTACCAGCCAGCGCTCGTTATCCTTGCGCACGATAACGTCAGGCACGACGTACTCGGCTTCGCTGGATTCGATCTGCGAGCCGGGACGCGGGTTGAGGCTCTGGACCAGTTCGATGACCTGGCGCAGTTCGTCTTCCTTGAGCTTCATGCGGCGCATCAACTGGCTGTAGTCGCGGCTGCCCAGCAGATCGATGTAGTCAGTGACCAGACGCTTGGCTTCGGCCAGCCAAGGCGTCTTGGCTGGCAGCTGGCGTAGTTGCAGCAGCAGGCATTCGCCCAGGTTGCGAGCGCCGATGCCGGCAGGCTCGAATTGCTGGATGCGGTGCAGGACGGCTTCGATTTCGTCCAGTTCGATGTCCAGTTCCGGATCGAAGGCTTCGAGGATTTCCTCGAGGGTTTCATCCAGATAGCCCTGATTGTTGATGCAGTCGATCAGGGTCACGGCGATCAGGCGATCGGTGTCGGACATCGGTGCCAGGTTCAGTTGCCACAACAGGTGGCTTTGCAGGCTCTCGCCGGCCGATGTGCGAGTGGTGAAATCCCATTCGTCGTCATCGTTGCTCGGCAGGCTGCTGGCGCTGGTCTGGTAAACGTCTTCCCATGCGGTATCGACCGGCAGTTCATTGGGAATGCGTTCGTTCCAGTCACCTTCCTCGAGGTTGTCCACCGTGGGGGCGGTTTCCTGATAGGAGGGTTCCTGAATGTCGGCGTTGGGTGGCTGCTCGGCTTTGTCGGCCAAGGGGTCGGCGTTGTCGAAGTCGTCGCCTTCTTCCTGGCGTTCGAGCATCGGATTGGACTCCAAAGCCTCCTGGATTTCCTGTTGCAGGTCCAGGGTCGACAATTGGAGCAGGCGGATGGCCTGTTGCAGCTGCGGTGTCATCGTCAGCTGCTGGCCCATTCTCAAGACTAGCGATGGTTTCATGGCAGGGGCTTAACACCTTATTCGCCGGCGCACATGCGCCATCCACTACAGGGCGCCGGAGCGCCAAACATAAGCAAATTATATGCCTGAAACTGAAGTGTTTGCCTAGAGCGCCGTAACAATAAAAAACACACTGCTGTGTTAATTGCGCCAGGAGCTCAGTCGACTAGCCAGACACCTCGATGCTTACAGGCGGAACTCATGGCCCAGATAGACTTCTTTCACCAGGTCGTTTGCAAGGATGGTGGCAGAGTCGCCCTCGGCGATCAGTTGGCCATCGTTGACGATGTACGCGGTTTCGCAGATATCCAGGGTTTCACGGACGTTGTGGTCCGTGATCAGCACGCCAATGCCCTTGGCCTTGAGGTGGTGGATAATCTGTTTGATGTCGCCGACCGAAATCGGGTCCACGCCGGCGAAAGGTTCGTCGAGCAGGATGAATTTTGGGTTAGTCGCCAGTGCCCGGGCAATTTCCACGCGGCGGCGTTCGCCACCCGACAGGCTCATACCAAGGTTGTCGCGGATGTGGCTGATATGGAATTCCTGCAGCAGGCTTTCCAGCTCTTTGCGACGTCCGGCCTTGTCGAGCTCCTTGCGGGTCTCGAGGATCGCCATGATGTTGTCGGCCACCGAAAGTTTGCGGAAGATCGACGCTTCTTGCGGCAGATAGCCGATACCGGCTTTCGCACGACCGTGCATGGGCTGGTGGCTGACGTCCAGGTCGTCGATCAGTACGCGCCCCTGATCGGCCTGTACAAGGCCGACAATCATGTAGAAGCAGGTGGTCTTGCCGGCGCCGTTAGGGCCCAGCAGGCCGACGATTTGACCGCTGTCGATCGACAGGCTGACATCGCGCACGACCTGGCGGCTCTTGTAGCTCTTGGCCAGATGCTGAGCTTTCAGAGTTGCCATTACTGGGCCTTTTGCTCGTCGGTTTTCTTCTTCGGCTGGATCACCATGTCGATGCGCGGGCGCGCCTCAGTGACCTTGCTGCCCGTGGCGCGACCAGCGCTCGCAAGCTTTTTGGCCGTGTCGTAGACGATCTTCTCGCCTTGGGTGACGTTGTTGTCCTTGTCGACAACTTTTGCCTTGTCGATCAGCACGACACGGTTTTGCGAGGCGTGGTACTGGATGGTGACGCCCCAGCCCTGAACAGGCTTGGTGTCGCCCTGGGTTTGCAGTTGTTCGAAGTAAGCGAGGTTGCCCACCGAAGTCACCACGTCGATGTCGCCAGTCGGAGTGCGGGTCATGGTCACTTTGTTGCCGGTGACCTTCATCGTGCCCTGGGTGATGATTACGTCGCCCGTATAGGTGGCGATGCCGTTCTTGTCGTCCAGTTGGGCGTCGTCGGCCTGTATGCGGATAGGCTGGGATTGGTCGGTCGGCAGAGCCCAGGCGCTCACGCTTCCCAGTGCTGCGCCCAGACTGAGCAAAATAGGGAGAGTTTTAACGAGCCTCATACTGTCCTCTTACGTTCGATAGCAGGTGTATCCTGCTTTCTTTCAAGTACGCTTTCATTCCGTTGCCTGTCGATACACCGCCAGCGCCGTCGATTCTAACGGGTTGGTCGGTCTGCGCATATTGTTGCTGCGGGAACACAGTCATACGGGTGGTGGTAATCAGGGTCCTGCGGTTTTTTTCGTCGAAACGGGTGATGCGTACCGAATCGATCAGCTCGACCTGAGTGCCGTCAGGGTTGACCTCTCCGTGCTCGCTCTGGACATGCCAGGGAAACTGGGTGCCGCGAAACATGTTCAGGTCGGGATTGGTCAGTAGCGTGACTTCGGACGCTTTCAGGTGTTCGACTTTGTCGGACGTCATTTCGTATTGCAATTTGCCGTCCGGCAGGAACTGCACGCTATGGGCGTTGAGCGCGTAATAGTCGATCGCGCTTTCATCGACCTTGACCACAGGTTTGTCGAGGAAGCGTTCCGGGCTGATGTTCCAGTAGCCGACTGCGGCGAACAGCGCCGCAATGCAGCCGAACAACAGAATGTTGCGAAACTTTTTGCTTAGCATAATGGGCTCACAGGTACGCAGCGTTGGCCGCATCAAGGCGGCCCTGGGCACGCAGGATCAATTCGCAGAATTCGCGAGCGGCACCCTCGCCACCACGGGCCTGGGTGATGCCGTGGGCGTGTTCTCGCACGAAGCTGGCTGCGTTGGCGACCGCCATGCCCAGGCCGACGCGGCGAATCACCGGTAGGTCTGGAAGGTCGTCGCCGAGGTAGGCCACTTGTTCATAGCTTAGATTGAGTTGGGCAAGCAGTTCGTCGAGCACCACCAGTTTGTCATCACGACCCTGGTACAGGTGGGGAATGCCAAGATTCTTTGCGCGCCGCTCAACGACCGGGGTCTTGCGACCGCTAATGATAGCGGTCTGCACGCCGGCTGCCATCAACATCTTGATGCCTTGGCCGTCCAGTGTGTTGAACGTCTTGAATTCACTGCCGTCTTCAAGGAAATACAGGCGCCCGTCGGTCAGCACGCCATCGACGTCGAACACTGCCAGCTTGATCTGTTTGCCGCGTTGAAGCAGGTCCGAGCTCATTACATTACTCCCGCACGCAGCAAGTCGTGCATGTTCAAGGCGCCGACCGGACGGTCTTCGCTGTCGACCACGACCAGCGCGTTGATTTTGTGGTCTTCCATGATTTTCAGGGCTTCGGCGGCGAGCATCTCTGCGCGGGCAGTCTTGCCGTGGGCGGTCATGACCTGATCGATGGTAGCGCTATGGATATCGATGCTGCGGTCCAGCGTGCGGCGCAAGTCACCGTCGGTGAAGATCCCGGCCAGCTTGCCGTCCGCTTCCAGAATCACGGTCATGCCCAGGCCTTTGCGGGTCATTTCCATCAAGGCGTCCTTGAGCAAGGTGCCGCGTTGAACCTGTGGCAGCTCTTGTCCGGCGTGCATGACATTTTCCACTTTCAGCAGCAAACGTCGACCCAGCGCGCCACCCGGGTGGGAAAAGGCGAAGTCTTCAGCGGTAAAGCCGCGAGCTTCCAGCAATGCAACGGCCAGGGCATCGCCCATGACCAGCGCGGCGGTGGTGGAGGAGGTCGGTGCCAGATTCAGCGGGCAGGCCTCGTGTTCGACGTGAACATTGAGGTTGACCTCGGCAGCCTTGGCCAGCGGTGAATCCGGGTTGCCGGTCACGCTGATCAATTGGATGCCCAGACGCTTGATCAGGGGCAGCAGGGTGACGATTTCGTTGGTGGAGCCGGAGTTCGACAGGGCCAGGATGATGTCGTCGCGCGTGATCATGCCCATGTCGCCATGGCTGGCTTCGGCCGGATGCACGAAAAAAGCCGTGGTGCCGGTGCTGGCCAGGGTGGCGGCGATCTTGTTGCCGATGTGCCCTGATTTGCCCATGCCGACCACTACCACGCGGCCTTTGCTGGCCAGAATCATCTCGCAAGCGCGTACGAAATCAGCGTCGATATGGGGCAGCAAGCCTTCTACGGCTTCCAGTTCGAGGCGGATGGTGCGTTGTGCTGATTGAATCAGGTCGCTGGATTGGCTCATGTCAGAAATCGTATAGCCTGATGAAAAGGCGGCGATTATAGCGGTAATGATCAAAACCCTCACGCAAGTTCGTCACGCTTTGTCATTCCCGCTTGCCGAATACCCTCTAAACGAGGCTTTTTGCCACAAGATGGTCTGGCTTGGGCCTTTGGCGCTTGGCCTTTGCAGTGATATAGTTCGCCGCCAGTTCGGCCTGCCCGGGGAGGTATGTGCTTTCGTCAGAGAGCCAGGCGTCCGAGTGAGAGGCTGCATCGCAAGGAGTTTAGATGAGTGCCGATAACGCCTACGCGGTCGAGCTGAAGGGACTGTCCTTCAAGCGCGGAACGCGCAGCATTTTCAATAACGTCGATATCCGTATCCCGCGCGGCAAGGTCACCGGCATCATGGGGCCTTCCGGGTGTGGCAAAACCACGCTGCTGCGATTGATGGGCGCACAATTGCGTCCATCAAAGGGCGAAGTCTGGGTCAACGGCCAGAACCTGCCCAAGTTGTCGCGCAGTGATCTGTTCGATGCGCGCAAGCACATGGGGGTGCTGTTCCAGAGCGGCGCCCTGTTTACCGACCTCGATGTGTTCGAGAACGTCGCCTTCCCGCTGCGCGTTCATACCGAGCTGCCGGAAGAAATGATCCGCGACATCGTCCTGCTTAAATTGCAGGCCGTGGGCTTGCGTGGCGCCATCGACCTGATGCCTGACGAGTTGTCCGGCGGCATGAAGCGTCGTGTCGCGCTCGCCCGGGCGATTGCTCTCGATCCGCAGATTCTCATGTATGACGAGCCATTTGTCGGCCAGGATCCTATCGCCATGGGGGTGCTGGTGCGTCTGATCCGTCTGCTTAACGATGCCCTGGGCATCACCAGTATCGTGGTGTCCCACGATCTGGCCGAGACAGCGAGCATCGCCGACTATATCTATGTCGTCGGCGAAGGTCAGGTATTGGGGCAGGGGACTCCCGAGGAGCTGATGAACTCCCAGGAACCACGGATCCGCCAATTCATGACCGGTGAACCTGACGGCCCTGTTGCATACCACTTTCCAGCGACGGACTACCGCGCAGATCTTCTGGGGAAGCGTTGATGCGCAAGATTTCATTAATAGAACGCGTGCGCCGGTTCGGCCACTCTGCCATCGACGCACTGGCGGTGTTCGGACGTTCGACGATTTTCCTGTTTCATGCCTTGCTCGGTCGCGGTGGCATCGGCGGCGGTTTTGGCCTGCTGATCAAGCAGTTGCATTCCGTTGGCGTGATGTCCCTGGTGATCATTGTGGTCTCCGGGGTGTTCATCGGGATGGTGCTCGCGCTGCAGGGCTTCAATATCCTGTCCAGCTACGGCTCGGAACAGGCGGTGGGGCAGATGGTCGCGCTGACGCTGTTGCGTGAGTTGGGACCGGTCGTGACGGCCTTGTTGTTCGCCGGGCGTGCCGGTTCGGCGCTAACGGCCGAAATCGGCAACATGAAGTCCACCGAGCAGCTGTCCAGTCTGGAAATGATTGGTGTCGACCCGCTCAAATACATCGTTGCCCCGCGCCTGTGGGCCGGCTTCATTTCCCTGCCGGTGCTGGCGATGATTTTCAGCGTGGTGGGTATCTGGGGTGGTTCGTGGGTGGCCGTCGACTGGCTGGGCGTCTATGAAGGTTCCTACTGGTCGAACATGCAAAACAGCGTGACGTTCACTGACGATGTGCTCAATGGCATCATCAAAAGCATCGTCTTCGCGTTCGTCGTGACCTGGATCGCCGTATTCCAAGGCTATGACTGTGAGCCCACTTCCGAGGGGATCAGTCGTGCCACTACCAAGACCGTGGTGTATGCCTCTTTGGCAGTGCTCGGCCTGGACTTTATTCTGACCGCCTTGATGTTTGGAGATTTCTGATGCAAAACCGCACCCTGGAAATCGGTGTCGGCCTTTTCTTGCTGGCTGGCATCCTGGCTTTGCTGTTGCTGGCTTTGCGGGTCAGTGGCCTGTCCCCGAGCCCGAGCACCGACACGTATAAACTTTATGCATACTTCGACAATATCGCCGGTTTGACGGTCAGAGCTAAAGTGACCATGGCCGGTGTGACCATCGGCAAGGTCACGGCGATCGATCTGGACCGCGACAGCTTCACCGGTCGGGTGACCATGCAACTGGAAAAGCGCGTAGATAACCTGCCGGCTGACTCCACTGCATCTATCCTGACGGCTGGCCTGTTGGGCGAGAAGTACATCGGTATCAGCGTGGGCGGCGAAGAAGCCTTGCTCAAGGATGGTGGAACCATCCATGACACCCAGTCGTCGCTGGTACTCGAAGACCTGATCGGTAAATTCCTGCTCAATACCGTTAGTAAAGACGCCAAATGAGGAGCTTTTGAATGATCTCTACCTTGCGACGTGGCCTGTTGGTATTACTCGCGGCGATGCCGTTGGTGGCTAACGCCGTGGCGGCGCCTTCCGCGCACGATCTGGTACAGGACACCACCACCCGGATGCTTGCCGATCTGTCGGCGAATAAAGAGAAGTACAAGCAGGACCCGCAGGATTTCTACACGGCGTTGAACACCATCGTCGGACCTGTGGTGGATGCCGAGGGTATTTCCAAGAGCATCATGACGGTCAAGTACTCGCGCAAAGCCACACCGGCACAGATGAAAACCTTCGAAGAAAACTTCAAGAAGGGCCTGTTCCAGTTTTATGGCAATGCTTTGCTCGAATACAACAACCAGGGCATCACCGTCGATCCTGCCAAGGACGAGTCGGGTGACCGCACCAGTGTTGGCATGACGGTCAAGGGCAACAACGGCGCGATCTACCCGGTGTCTTACACGCTGGAAAAGATCAACGGCGAGTGGAAACTGCGTAACGTCATCATCAATGGCATCAACATTGGCAAGCTGTTCCGCGATCAGTTCGCTGATGCGATGCAGCGAAATGGCAACGACCTGGACAAGACCATCAACAACTGGGCCGGGGAAGTCGCCAAAGCCAAGGCATCGACCGAGACCACTAACCAATGAGTGTGTCGGCCATTCGCATGAGTGAAACCGGCGAGCTTCGGCTCAGCGGCATGCTGGATTACCTGACCGGCCCCGACTTGCGCAAGCAGGGACAGGCGCTGATCAAAGCCAGTACCGCGACCGAAGTGGTGGTCGATTGTTCGGCGGTGTTGAAGTCCAGCAGTGTCGGCTTGTCGCTGCTGCTGTGCTTCATCCGTGATGCGCAGGCCGCCGGCAAGGCGCTGAGCATTCGCGGGATGCCGGAAGACATGCGTGAAATCGCTCAGGTCAGCGAATTGACCGAGCTGTTGGCGCATCCCTAAACGCATCTATTAAGAAGCCCCCCGTCAGAGTCCTGCTTCGCGGGGTTCGCAGGCGCGGGGCTTTTTTGTATGATGTCCGACCCGCGCGCACAGGGCGCCGATTGAGGTTGAGCATGCAGGCCGTAGAAGTGAAGAGCTTCCTTGAAGGAAAGCTGCCCGGAACGTTGGTAGAAGTTGAGGGCGAAGGCTGCAATTTCCAGCTGAACGTGATTAGCGATGAACTGGCGGCGTTGAGCCCGGTGAAGCGTCAACAGCAGATCTATGCCCATTTGAACCCATGGATCACCGATGGCAGCATCCATGCGGTCACTATGAAATTTTTCAGCAGCGCGGCCTGGGCCGAGCGCACCTGAGCCCAAGGGCGTCGAGATTCTTATGGATAAATTGATTATTACTGGCGGTCCTCGTCTTGATGGCGAGATCCGCATCTCCGGGGCAAAGAACTCCGCCCTGCCGATCCTGGCTGCAACCCTGCTGTGTGATGGCCCGGTTACCGTGGCCAACCTGCCGCACCTGCACGACATCACCACCATGATCGAATTGTTCGGTCGGATGGGGATCGAGCCGGTGATCGACGAGAAGCTCGCCGTCGAAATCGACCCACGCACCATCAAGACCCTGATCGCCCCGTACGAACTGGTTAAAACCATGCGTGCGTCGATCCTGGTATTGGGCCCTATGGTTGCCCGTTTCGGTGAAGCCGAAGTCGCACTGCCTGGCGGTTGCGCCATCGGTTCGCGTCCGGTGGACCTGCACATCCGTGGTCTGGAAGCGATGGGCGCGGTCATCGACGTCGAAGGCGGCTACATCAAGGCCAAGGCGCCTGAAGGCGGCCTGCGCGGTGCGCACTTCTTCTTCGATACCGTCAGCGTGACCGGTACCGAAAACATCATGATGGCCGCTGCCCTGGCCAAGGGTCGCAGTGTGTTGGCAAACGCCGCGCGCGAGCCGGAAGTGGTCGACCTGGCCAACTTCCTGAACGCCATGGGTGCCAAGGTTTCCGGCGCTGGTACCGACACCATCACCATCGATGGCGTCGAGCGTCTGCACACCACCACTTACAAAGTGATGCCTGACCGAATCGAAACCGGTACTTACCTGGTCGCTGCTGCCGTGACCGGCGGCCGTGTGAAGGTCAAGGATACCGATCCGACCATTCTTGAAGCCGTTCTGGAAAAACTCCGTGAAGCGGGTGCCGAAATCACCTGTGGCGAAGACTGGATCGAACTGAACATGCACGGCAAGCGGCCAAAAGCCGTCAACGTGCGCACCGCTCCGTACCCGGCGTTCCCGACCGACATGCAAGCGCAGTTCATCTCCCTCAACGCCATTGCCGAAGGCACGGGCGCCGTGATCGAGACGATCTTCGAAAACCGCTTCATGCACGTTTACGAACTGCATCGCATGGGCGCCAAGATTCAGGTCGAAGGCAACACGGCTATCGTTACCGGTACCGAGAAGCTCAAAGGCGCGCCAGTCATGGCCACCGACCTGCGTGCTTCGGCCAGCCTGGTCATTTCGGCGCTGATCGCTGAAGGCGACACCCTGATCGACCGCATCTACCACATCGACCGTGGTTACGAGTGCATCGAAGAGAAACTGCAAATGCTCGGCGCCAAGATCCGCCGCGTACCGGGCTAGTTTCTGCTGCATGGGCATAAGGACATGCCCGTTGAATTGTTGAAGTCGAGCCGGTTTCCGGCTCGATGTGTGTCCGGCGTCATTTGCGACCGGACATGAGTACCTTGATAAGGACTGACGTTTCCCATGTTGACTATCGCACTGTCCAAGGGCCGCATCCTTGACGACACTTTGCCGCTTCTGGCTGAAGCGGGCATCGTGCCGACCGAGAATCCGGACAAGAGCCGCAAGCTGATCATCCCCACGACTCAGCCTGACGTACGTCTGCTGATCGTGCGCGCCACCGACGTGCCGACGTATGTCGAACATGGTGCCGCGGACCTCGGTGTCGCCGGTAAAGATGTGCTGATGGAATATGGCGGCCAGGGCTTGTACGAGCCTTTGGACCTGCGAATTGCCCTCTGCAAGCTGATGACTGCCGGCCGTGTCGGCGATGTCGAGCCTAAGGGCCGCCTGCGGGTGGCGACCAAGTTCGTCAACGTTGCCAAGCGTTACTACGCCGAGCAGGGTCGCCAGGTCGACATCATCAAGCTGTACGGCTCGATGGAGCTGGCGCCGCTGATTGGTCTGGCGGACAAGATCATTGACGTGGTCGACACCGGCAACACCCTGCGCGCCAATGGCCTGGAACCCCAGGATTTCATTGCCGACATCAGCTCCCGGCTGATCGTCAACAAAGCTTCGATGAAAATGCAACACGCCCGAATCCAGGCGTTGATCGACACCCTGCGCAAGGCAGTGGAGTCTCGACACCGCGGCTGATTTACCTGCGCGACGTTAAGTCGCGCCCGTCTATCCGCCTCATAGCCAGAATTCTCAGGTGCCCAAGCGGAAACGACTGCTAAGTTAGGGCGCCTGAGTTTTTGCCAATTCTATGAGGCTCTCGCTATGACCGCACCGACTGCAATTCGCCGACTGAACGCTGCTGATCCGGATTTCGCGCATCATCTGGATCATCTGCTGAGCTGGGAAAGTGTGTCTGACGACTCGGTCAATCAGCGGGTGCTGGACATCATCAAAGCCGTGCGCGAGCGTGGCGATGCGGCGCTGGTGGAGTTCACCCAGAAGTTCGACGGCCTGGAAGTCGCCTCGATGGCGGACTTGATCCTGCCGCGCGAACGTCTTGAACTGGCGCTTACGCGCATTACCGTGCCTCAGCGCGAAGCCCTGGAAAAAGCTGCTACACGTGTGCGCAGCTACCACGAGAAGCAGAAGCAGGATTCCTGGAGCTACACCGAAGCCGATGGCACGGTGCTGGGCCAGAAGGTCACGCCGCTGGATCGCGCCGGTCTGTATGTTCCAGGCGGCAAGGCGTCGTACCCCTCTTCGGTGTTGATGAACGCGATTCCGGCCAAGGTCGCTGGCGTGACCGAAGTGGTCATGGTGGTGCCGACCCCGCGCGGTGAAATCAACGAACTGGTGCTGGCCGCGGCGTGCATTGCCGGGGTTGATCGGGTGTTCACCATCGGCGGTGCCCAAGCCGTGGCCGCGCTGGCTTACGGCACCGAAAGCGTGCCGAAAGTCGACAAAGTGGTCGGCCCCGGCAACATCTATGTCGCCACCGCCAAGCGCCATGTGTTTGGTCAGGTCGGTATCGACATGATCGCCGGCCCGTCCGAAATTCTTGTGGTGTGCGACGGCCAGACCGATCCGGACTGGATCGCCATGGACCTGTTCTCCCAGGCCGAACACGATGAAGACGCCCAGGCCATTCTCGTCAGCCCGGACGCGGAATTCCTCGACAAGGTCGCCGCGAGCATCAGCAAATTGATGCCGACCATGGAGCGTGCCGAGATCATCGAAACGTCGATCAATGGCCGTGGTGCATTGATCCAGGTGCGCGACATGGAGCAAGCCATCGAAGTGGCTAACCGCATTGCGCCGGAACACCTGGAGTTGTCGGTTGCAGATCCGCAGGCCTGGTTGCCGAAGATCCGTCACGCCGGCGCGATTTTCATGGGCCGTCACACGTCCGAAGCCCTGGGTGATTACTGCGCCGGTCCGAACCACGTATTGCCGACTTCCGGCACCGCGCGCTTCTCCTCGCCGTTGGGCGTGTATGACTTCCAGAAACGCTCGTCGATCATCTTCTGCTCCGAGCAGGGGGCGTCCGAACTGGGCAAGACCGCGTCCGTGCTGGCCCGTGGCGAGTCACTGACCGCCCACGCCCGTAGCGCCGAATACCGCATCATCGACGAGCAAAAGGGAAACTGAACATGAGTAAATTCTGGAGCTCGTTCGTTAAGGATCTGGTGCCTTACGTGCCGGGCGAGCAGCCGAAACTGGCAAAGCTGGTCAAGCTCAACACCAACGAAAACCCGTACGGTCCATCACCCAAAGCCTTGGCGGCGATGCAGACCGAACTGAACGACAACCTGCGTCTGTACCCGGACCCGAACAGCGATGTGCTGAAACAAGCCGTGGCCAAGTACTACGGGGTGCAGAGCAACCAGGTATTCCTCGGCAACGGTTCCGATGAAGTCCTGGCGCACATTTTCCACGGCTTGCTGCAACACGATCAACCGTTGCTGTTCCCGGATATCAGCTACAGCTTCTATCCGGTGTATTGCGGCTTGTACGGCATCAAGTTCGACGCGGTGCCGCTGGACGAACACTTCCAGATCAACCCGGCGGATTACGCCAAGCCGAACGGCGGGATCATTTTCCCTAACCCGAATGCGCCGACCGGCTGCCTGCTGGCGCTGGATGCGGTGGAGCAAATCCTCAAGGCCAGCCCGGATTCGGTGGTCGTCGTAGACGAGGCTTACATCGACTTCGGTGGCGAAACGGCGATCACTCTGGTGGATCGTTATCCGAACCTGCTGGTGACGCAGACTCTGTCCAAGTCCCGTTCCCTGGCCGGCCTGCGGGTTGGCCTGGCGGTGGGGCATCCGGATTTGATCGAAGCGCTTGAGCGGATCAAGAACAGCTTCAACTCCTACCCGCTGGATCGACTGGCGATTGTGGGGGCTGCGGCGGCGTTCGAGGATCGCGAGTACTTCGACAAAACGTGCCGGTTGGTCATCGACAGCCGCGACAAGGTAGTCGGGCAGTTGGAGGCGAAGGGATTTGAGGTGCTGCCGTCGGCGGCGAACTTCATTTTCGCGCGTCACCCGCAGCATGATGCGGCAGGACTCGCGGCGAAGTTGCGTGAGCAGGGCGTGATTGTCCGGCACTTCAAGCAGGAGCGGATTGCGCAGTTCCTGCGGATTTCGATTGGTACGCCGGAGCAGAATCAGGCGCTGATCGACGGCCTCGGCGATCTCTAAAAGCCCCCTCTGACTGATCGTCACTGATCGTTCCCACGCTCTGCGTGGGAATGCCGCCATGGACGCTCTGCGTCCACTGTGACGCGGAGCGTCACGGGATACATTCCCACGCAGAGCGTGGGAACGATCAATCACTTACTCTTCTTCTTTCTCTTTGACTGGCGCAGGCGGCGGACGCAGACCGATTTCTGCGGTCAACTTGAGTTCCTTGCCGTTACGCATCACCTGAACCGTGACCTTGTCGGTCGGTTTGATCCGCGCGACCTGATTCATGGAGCGGCGACCGTCGCCGGCCGGTTCGCCGTCGATGCTAAGTATTACGTCACCCAGTTGCAGGCCGGCCTTCTGCGCCGGACCGTCACGGAAAATCCCCGCGACCACAATCCCCGGACGCCCCGACAGACCAAACGACTCGGCCAGTTCCTGAGACAGCGGTTGCACTTCAATCCCGAGCCAGCCACGAATCACCTGGCCGTGTTCAATGATCGACTTCATCACTTCCATCGCCAGTTTGACCGGGATCGCGAAACCGATGCCTTGCGAGCCGCCGGACTTGGAGAAGATCGCGGTGTTGATGCCGGTCAGGTTGCCGTTGGCATCCACCAGTGCACCGCCGGAGTTGCCGGGGTTGATGGCGGCGTCGGTCTGGATGAAGTCTTCATAGTTGTTCAGGCCTAGCTGATTACGCCCGGTGGCGCTGATGATGCCCATGGTTACGGTCTGGCCGACACCGAACGGGTTGCCGATGGCCAGCGAGACGTCGCCGATGCGGATGTTGTCGGAACGACCGATGGTGATCGACGGGAGGGACTTGAGGTCGATCTTCAAGACCGCGAGATCGGTTTCCGGATCGCTACCGATCACTCGGGCCAGGGTTTCACGACCGTCCTTGAGCGCCACGACAATCTGGTCGGCACCGGTGGTCACGTGGTTATTGGTCAGGATGTAGCCTTCCGGGCTCATGATCACGCCGGAGCCCAGGCTCGATTCCATGCGCTTTTGCTTGGGCGAGTTATCACCGAAGAAGCGGCGGAACTGCGGGTCTTCGAACAGCGGATGATTGGGTTTGTTGATGACTTTGGTGGTGTACAGGTTGACCACGGCTGGCGCGGCGGTGACCACGGCGTCGGCATAGGACACCGGCCCCTGTTGCACGCCGGTCGTTTGCGGTGCTTGCTGCAAATTCACGTCTAGGCTCGGAAGCCCGACCCACTGCGGGTAACGCTGAATTATCAAAAGAGCGATAAGCACGCCAGCCAACAGCGGCCAGCCGGAAAAACGCAGCGCCTTGAGCATTAAGCACGTCCTGAAAGGTTGCAGGCGGTATGAGACCGCCCATAATGTCGCGCATTATACGAGGCCGAGCACGCCTCTGAACGGGATATTTAGGAGTCTTTTATGGCCGTCGCCCTGAGCACCCTGGTTGAAGAAGCCGACCGTTACCTCGCCAGTGCCAAGATTGCTGATTACTGCCCCAACGGTTTGCAGGTCGAGGGCCGGCCGCAAGTGATGCGTATCGTCAGCGGTGTCACCGCCAGCCAGGCGCTGCTGGACGCCGCCGTCGAAGCTCAGGCCGACCTGGTACTGGTGCATCACGGCTATTTCTGGAAGGGCGAGAACCCGTGCATCACCGGCATGAAGCAGCGTCGGTTGAAAACCTTGCTCAAGCACGACATCAGCCTGTTGTCCTACCATTTGCCGCTGGATCTGCACCCGGACGTGGGCAATAACGTGCAATTGGCCAGGCAGTTGGACATTACGGTCGAAGGGCCGCTGGATCCGGACAATCTGAAAGTCGTCGGCCTGGTCGGCTCGTTGAGTGAACCGATGACGCCGCGTGATTTCGCCCGCCGTGTCCAGGAAGTCATGGGCCGCGAGCCGCTGCTGATCGAAGGTAGCGAGATGATTCGCCGGGTTGGCTGGTGCACCGGTGGTGGCCAGGGGTACATCGATCAGGCGGTGCTCGCCGGTGTCGACCTGTACCTCAGTGGCGAAGCCTCCGAGCAGACGTTCCACAGCGCGCGGGAAAACGACATCAGCTTCATCGCCGCCGGCCATCACGCCACCGAGCGTTATGGCGTGCAGGCGCTGGGGGACTATCTGGCGCGACGCTTTGCGCTGGAACACATCTTCATCGATTGCCCCAATCCCATCTGATGACCTGCCTCCCTTGTAGGAGCAAGGCTTGCCCGCGATAGCGATCTCAAGGACGCCATCGCCGGCAAGCCGTGCTCCTACAGGAGATCGCCATTCACCAGCCCAAACGAGGGGGTATATTCATATACCCTTTCGATCTAGTTGGCGTCCTGATTAGAAGAGGTCGCTGTGCTAGGATTCCTCGCTCGAACACGGCCCGCTGGCCGTCCATAAGATCGTTTTCGTGAGTAGCCATGGTCGACAAACTGACGCATCTGAAACAGCTGGAGGCCGAAAGCATCCACATCATCCGCGAGGTCGCCGCCGAGTTCGATAACCCGGTGATGCTGTACTCCGTCGGTAAAGACTCCGCCGTGATGCTGCACCTTGCGCGCAAGGCATTCTTCCCGGGCAAACTTCCGTTTCCGGTGATGCACGTCGACACCCAGTGGAAGTTCAAGGAAATGTACGCGTTCCGCGACCGCATGGTTGAAGAACTCGGCCTTGACCTGCTGGTGCACGTTAACCCCGATGGCGTCGCGCAGGGCATCAACCCGTTGACCCACGGCAGTGCCAAACACACCGATATCATGAAAACCGAAGGCCTCAAGCAGGCTCTCGACAAGTACGGTTTCGACGCCGCTTTCGGTGGTGCCCGTCGTGACGAAGAGAAGTCCCGTGCCAAAGAGCGCGTGTATTCCTTCCGCGACACCAAGCACCGCTGGGACCCGAAAAACCAGCGCCCGGAGCTGTGGAACGTCTACAACGGCAACGTCAACAAGGGCGAATCGATTCGCGTGTTCCCGTTGTCGAACTGGACCGAACTGGACATCTGGCAGTACATCTACCTCGAAGGCATCCCGATCGTGCCGCTGTATTTCGCCGCCGAGCGCGATGTCATCGAGATGAATGGCACCTGGATCATGATCGACGACGATCGCCTGCTCAATCACCTGAGCGATGAAGACAAGGCGCGTATCGTCAAGAAGAAGGTCCGTTTCCGTACGCTGGGCGACTACCCGTTGACCGGTGCGGTCGAGTCCGAGGCTGTCACGCTGACCGACATCATTCAGGAAATGCTCCTGACGCGAACTTCCGAACGCCAGGGCCGGGTCATCGATCACGATGGCGCAGGCTCGATGGAAGAAAAGAAACGTCAGGGTTATTTCTAAGGGGTTGTCATGTCGCACGTATCTGATTTGATCAGCGAGGACATCCTCGCCTACCTGGGCCAGCACGAACGCAAGGAAATGCTGCGCTTTCTGACCTGTGGCAACGTCGACGACGGCAAGAGCACCCTGATCGGGCGCCTGCTGCACGACTCCAAGATGATCTACGAAGATCACCTGGAAGCCATTACCCGCGACTCGAAGAAAGTTGGCACCACCGGCGATGACATCGACCTGGCATTGCTGGTCGACGGCCTGCAGGCCGAGCGCGAGCAAGGCATCACCATCGATGTCGCCTACCGGTATTTCTCCACCGCCAAACGCAAATTCATCATCGCCGACACCCCCGGCCATGAGCAGTACACCCGCAACATGGCCACCGGTGCGTCTACCTGTGACCTGGCGATCATCCTGATCGACGCCCGTTACGGTGTGCAGACCCAGACCCGTCGCCACAGCTTCATCGCCTCGTTGCTGGGTATCAAACACATCGTGGTGGCCGTCAACAAGATGGACATCAATGGCTTTGACCAAAGCATCTTCGAGTCGATCAAGGCCGATTACCTGAAGTTCGCTGAAGGCATCGCCTTCAAGCCGACCACCATGGCCTTCGTGCCGATGTCGGCCCTCAAGGGCGACAACGTGGTGAACAAATCCGAGCGCTCGCCGTGGTACACCGGCCAGTCGCTGATGGAAATTCTGGAAACCGTCGAGATCGCCAGCGATCGCAACTACACCGATTTGCGTTTCCCGGTGCAGTACGTCAACCGTCCGAACCTGAACTTCCGTGGTTTCGCCGGCACCCTGGCCAGCGGCGTTGTGCACAAGGGCGACGAAGTCGTTGTGCTGCCGTCGGGCAAGAGCAGCCGCGTGAAATCCATTGTCACTTTCGAAGGTGAGCTGGAGCATGCAGGTCCGGGTCAAGCGGTGACGCTGACCATGGAAGACGAGATCGACATCTCCCGCGGCGATCTGTTGGTACACGCCGACAACCTGCCGCAAGTGACTGACGGCTTCGACGCCATGCTGGTGTGGATGGCCGAAGAGCCAATGCTGCCGGGCAAGAAGTACGACATCAAGCGCGCCACGACATACGTGCCGGGTTCGATCACCAGCATCGTCAACCGCGTTGACGTGAACACCCTGGAAGAAGGCCCTGCCAGTGCCTTGCAACTGAACGAGATCGGTCGGGTCAAGATCAGTCTCGACGCGGCCATCGCGCTGGACGGTTACGCGAGCAACCGCACCACCGGTTCGTTCATCGTCATTGATCGCTTGACCAATGGCACCGTCGCCGCTGGCATGATCATCGCTCAGCCAGTGGCGCCGGGCAGCAGCACGCATCACGGCAAACTCGCACACGTCGCCACCGAAGAACGCGCCCAGCGCTTCGGCCAGCAACCGGCCACCGTGTTGTTCAGCGGCTTGTCAGGCGCTGGCAAAAGCACCCTGGCCTACGCGGTTGAACGCAAGCTGTTCGACTTGGGCCGTGCAGTGTTTGTGCTCGATGGCCAGAACCTGCGTCACGACCTGAACAAAGGTCTGCCACAGGACCGCGCCGGGCGTACCGAGAACTGGCGTCGTGCCGCGCACGTTGCGCGTCAGTTCAACGAAGCCGGTTTGCTGACCCTGGCGGCGTTCGTTGCCCCAAGTGCCGAAGGGCGTGAACAGGCCAAGGAACTGATCGGCAAAGAGCGTCTGCTGACGATTTACGTCCAGGCCTCGCCGACCGTGTGTGCCGAGCGTGATCCACAAGGCCTTTACGCGGCGGCTGGCGACAACATCCCGGGCGATTCCTTCCCGTACGACGTGCCGCTGGATGCCGACCTCGTGGTCGACACCCAATCGTTGTCGCTGGAAGAAAGCGTCAAGCAAGTGCTGGACCTGCTGCGTCAGCGCGGCGCGATCTAAGCGCTAAACGCAAAAAAGAAACCCGCCGATGAGTGATCATCGGCGGGTTTTTTTGTGTCCCCAAGATCGCCATCGCGGGCAAGCCTTGCTCCTACGGATTTCGGGTGGCCGCGCCATATGGCACGACGAAAAACTGTAGGAGCATGGCTTGCCCGCGATGAGGCCCTTCCGGAACCTGGTTCACTTGGCCGGATACTCCCGATGCATCTGCTCCAGCAACGCATCCTTGTCCAGCCACAGCTGATTGATCCAGCCCTGAAACTGCAATCGGTAATCGCCGTCCTGATCGTAATTCTTGCCAATGTACTGCGGCGGGATTTTCAGTTCCTGAAAATGCACCACCACGTCCGCCACGTTCCCGCACAACAGGTCCCAAAAACCGGGACGCCCCGCGGGGTAGTGGATGGTCACATTGACGATGGATTCGAGTTGCTCGCCCATGGCGTCCAGCACAAAGGCAATGCCGCCGGCCTTGGGTTTGAGCAGGTAGCGAAACGGTGATTGCTGCTGCGCGTGCTTGGCCTTGGTGAAGCGCGTGCCTTCGACAAAGTTGAAAATCCCCACCGGATTATTGCGAAACTTCGCGCACGTCTTGCGGGTGGTTTCCAGGTCTTTGCCTTTCTTCTCCGGGTGCTTTTCCAGATAGGCCTTGGAGTAGCGCTTCATGAATGGAAAGCCCAGCGCCCACCAGGCCAGACCAATGACCGGCACCCAGATCAGCTCCTGCTTGAGAAAGAACTTCAGCGGTTGGATACGTCGGTTGAGCACGTATTGCAGCACCAGAATGTCGACCCAGCTCTGGTGGTTACTGGTGATCAGGTAGGAATGTTGATAGTCCAGACCTTGCAGGCCGCTGAGGTGCCAGCGCGTGCGGCGGACCAGATTCATCCAGCCTTTGTTGAGGCTGATCCAGGCTTCATGGGTATGGCTCATCAACCAGCCCGCAATCCGCTGCGTGAAGGCAAACGGCAAAACCTTGACGAGTGCCACGCAGAACAGAAAGGAGCAGAGCAAAATCGTGTTCAGTGCCAACAACAACGATGCAATCACGCCGCGCACGGCGGCAGGCAGGAAATCCAGCATTTAAACATCCATAGGTCGGTTGGCAGCCTGGATCGCGGTCAACGCGATGGTGTAGACGATGTCGTCGACTTGCGCACCGCGCGGCAGGTCGTTCACCGGTTTGCGCAGGCCTTGCAACATCGGGCCGAGGCTGACGCAATCGGCGCTGCGCTGCACGGCTTTGTGGGTGGTGTTGCCGGTGTTGAGGTCGGGGAACACGAACACTGTGGCGCGACCGGCGACCTGACTGTTGGGGGCCAGTTGTCGGGCCACCGTTTCGTTGGCGGCGGCGTCGTATTGCAGAGGGCCGTCGATCAACAGCGAGTTTTGCTGCTCGTGGGCGAGCAACGTTGCTTCGCGCACTTTCTCGACTTCCTCGCCGCTGGCCGATTCACCGCTGGAGTAGCTGATCATCGCCACGCGCGGGGTGATGCCGAACGCGGCCGCCGAGTCGGCGCTTTGCAGGGCGATCTCGGCCAGTTCGCTGGCGCTCGGGTGCGGGTTCATCACGCAGTCGCCGTAGACCAGCACTTCTTCAGGGAACAGCATGAAGAACACCGACGACACCAGCGTGCAGCCCGGCGCGGTTTTGATCAGTTGAAGGGCCGGGCGAATGGTATTGGCGGTGGAGTGGATGACACCGGACACGAGACCGTCGACTTCATCCAGCGCCAGCATCATGGTGCCGATCACAACAGTGTCTTCCAGTTGCTGCTCGGCCATCGGTGCGTTGAGGCTTTTGCTTTTGCGCAGGGCAACCATCGGCTCGACATAGCGCTCGCGGATCAGGTCCGGGTCGAGAATCTCCAGCCCGGGTGGCAGCTCGATGCCTTGGGCGCGAGCGACGGCTTCGACGTCCGCCGGTTTGGCCAGCAACACGCAACGGGCAATGCCACGCGCCTGACAGATCGCTGCCGCTTGCACGGTCAGCGGCTCGCTGCCTTCTGGCAGCACGATGCGCTTGTTGGCAGCCTGGGCGCGCTGGATCAATTGATAGCGGAATACGGCGGGCGACAGGCGCATCTCACGCGGGGTACCGCAGCGCTGGTGCAACCAGTTGGCGTCGAGGTGGCTGGCGACGAAGTCGGTAATGATCTCCGCACGCTCGCGGTCATCGATAGGAATTTCCTTGTTCAAGCCATTGAGCTGGTTGGCGGTGTCGTAGGAGCCGGTGCTCACCGACAACACCGGCAACCCCGCCTGCAAGGCGCCACGGCACAGGTCCATGATGCGCGGGTCGGGCAGGGTGTCGCTGGTCAGCAGCAGGCCGGCCAAGGGCACGCCGTTCATGGCCGCGAGGCTGACGGCCAGGATGATGTCATCGCGGTCGCCGGGGGTGACCACCAGCACGCCGGGCTTGAGCAGTTCCACGGTGTTGCGCATGGTGCGGGCGCAGATGATGATTTTGGTCATGCGCCGGGTTTCGTAGTCACCGGCATTGAGAATCTGCGCGCCCATCAGATCAGCCACATCGCGGGTGCGCGGGGCGTTCAATTCCGGCTGGTACGGGATGCACCCCAACAGGCGGAAATCACCGCTGCGCAGCAATGGCGAGTGTTCTTTCAAGCGCGTGGCGAAGACATCCATGCTTTCGTCGGTCTTGACCTTGTTGAGGATCACGCCGAGGACTTTCGGGTCTTTTGGGCCGCCGAACAATTGCGCCTGCAATTCCACGCGCCCGGATAGCTCGGTCAGTACTTCGTTTTCCGGTGCCGAGACCAGGATCACATCGGCGTCGAGGCTTTTCGCCAGGTGCAGATTCACCCGTGCGGCGTAGCTGGCGCTGCGGGTCGGGACCATGCCTTCGACGATCAGCACGTCTTTGCCGACAGCGGCTTGCTGGTAGAGGGTGATGATTTCTTCGAGCAACTCATCGAGTTGACCATCGCCGAGCATGCGCTCGACATGCGCCAGGCCCAGCGGTTGCGGTGGCTTCAAACCGTGGGTGCGCGCTACCAGTTCGGTGGAGCGTTCTGGCCCGGTATCACCCGGATGGGGCTGGGCAATCGGTTTGAAAAAGCCGACCTTGAGACCGGCACGCTCAAGCGTGCGCACCAGCCCGAGGCTGATAGACGTCAGACCCACACCAAAGTCGGTGGGCGCGATAAAAAAAGTTTGCATGCGAATTCTCTAAGGGTGCATGGCAATGGCGATCATCTATATCTGACGATCTGCCGCAATTCAGTCGCCAAGGTTATCGCTAACCGAGCCTTGTGCGCACCAACCGCAATCAAAGGGCTGGCCTATTTTTTCAATACGTTGCGCGGGGTCCTGCACCCAGGCACGCGATTGCCACGGCGGCTGGTGACGCAGGTGCTGGGTGTGGCCGCAGGAAAGCTCGGCCACCCAATGCCCGTCCTCATCCTGATGGAAACCTGTGACCGTTACGCCCTGCGCCGCGAACCTTCCGTCCGGGTTGTGTTCGCTTTCGCGCGATTGCTTCGCTAAACTTGGCCTTTCATCATTCTTATGCAAAAGGTCTCGCCCCATGCTGATCGCCGCCAATAAGGCTGTCTCCATCGACTATACCCTGACCAACGACGCTGGTGAGGTCATCGACAGCTCCGCCGGCGGCGCGCCGCTGGTCTACCTGCAAGGCGCAGGCAACATCATCCCGGGCCTGGAAAAGGCTCTGGAAGGCAAAACCGTTGGCGACGAGCTGACCGTAGCCGTTGAACCTGAAGACGCTTACGGCGAATACGCTGCCGAACTGGTCAGCACCCTGAGCCGCAGCATGTTCGAAGGCGTTGATGAGCTGGAAGTGGGCATGCAGTTCCACGCTTCCGCTCCGGACGGCCAGATGCAGATCGTCACCATTCGCGATCTGGACGGCGACGACGTCACCGTTGACGGCAACCACCCGTTGGCCGGTCAGCGCCTGAATTTCCAGGTCAAGATCATCGACATCCGTGACGCCAGCCAAGAAGAAATCGCTCATGGTCACGTCCATGGCGAAGGTGGCCATCACCACTGATTTTCTGCGCTAAGCTCAGAGTACTGGAGAGGCGCCCTAGGGCGCCTTTTTAGTCCGCGGCTGTCCTTGGCGGCATTGCCAAGTGGCTGTTTCGAGAAGAACACGGGAATTTGGAGTTCGTCATGAGTGCTTTTCACGACCTTAAGTTGACAGCCCTGGATGGACAAGACCTACCGCTGGCGCCCTTCAAGGGGCAAGTCGTGCTGGTGGTCAACGTCGCCTCCAAATGTGGCTTGACCCCACAGTACGCGGCGCTGGAAAACCTTTATCAGCAGTTCAAAGCCAAAGGTTTCAGCGTTCTGGGTCTGCCGTGCAACCAGTTTGCCGGGCAGGAGCCGGGTTCCGAGCAAGAGATCCAGGAGTTTTGCAGCCTCAACTATGGCGTGACTTTTCCGTTGTCCAGCAAGCTGGAAGTCAACGGTCATGAGCGTCATCAGTTGTATCGCCTGCTGGCGGGCGAGGGTGCGGAATTCCCGGGTGACATTACCTGGAACTTCGAAAAATTCCTGCTGGGCAAGGACGGTCGTGTGCTGGCGCGGTTTTCCCCGCGCACGGCGCCGGATGATCCGACGATCGTTCATGCGATCGAAAAAGCGTTGAGCTGAACTCACAAGAAACGCAGCCTCGGCTGCGTTTTTTTATGCCTGCCTTTTGACCCTTAATCACCCAGATCAATAGTGCTGTGCATCGCTGGCAACTCCGCATATTATCGTCGTCATAAAATTACGTCCCGTCGATATCGTTTTCGTGGAGTGCCCCATGTCCGTCAAAGCCTTGTTCAAACCGTTCCACCTCGGCACCCTTGAGCTGCCGACCCGCGTTGTCATGGCGCCGATGACCCGTTCGTTTTCGCCGGGTGGCGTACCCAATTCCAAAGTGATCGAATACTACCGTCGTCGTGCTGCGGCCGGCGTGGGTCTGATCATCACCGAAGGCACGACCGTCGGCCACAAGGCGTCGAACGGCTACCCCAATGTGCCGCATTTCTACGGCGATGCCGCATTGGCCGGCTGGAAGAAAGTGGTCGATGCGGTCCACGCCGAAGGCGGCAAGATCGTTCCGCAACTGTGGCATGTCGGCAGTGTGCGTCGTATTGGCACTGAGCCGGACGCCAGCGTCCCGGGTTACGGCCCATCGGAAAAATTGAAGGACGGTCAGGTCGTGGTTCACGGCATGACTAAACAAGATATCCAGGACGTGATCGCCGCGTTCGCTCAAGCGGCCAAAGATGCCCAGAGCATTGGCATGGACGGCGTGGAAATCCATGGCGCCCACGGCTATCTCGTGGACCAGTTCTTCTGGGAAGGCAGCAACCAGCGCACCGACGAATACGGCGGCAGCCTGGCCAACCGTTCACGGTTTGCCATCGAGCTGATTCAGGCTGTGCGTGCAGCGGTCGGCGAAGGTTTCCCGATCATCTTCCGCTTCTCGCAGTGGAAACAGCAGGATTACACCGCGCGTCTGGTGCAAACCCCGCAAGCGTTGGGTGAATTCCTCAAGCCATTATCCGACGCTGGCGTGGACATTTTCCACTGCTCGACGCGCCGTTTCTGGGAGCCGGAATTCGACGGTTCCGAGCTGAACCTGGCCGGCTGGACCCGCAAACTCACGGGCAAGCCGACCATCACCGTGGGCAGCGTTGGCCTGGACGGCGAGTTCCTGCAATTCATGGTCAACACCGACAAGATCGCCCAGCCGGCCAGTCTGGAAAAGCTGCTGGAGCGTTTGAACAACGACGAATTCGACCTGGTGGCCGTGGGGCGCGCATTGTTGGTCGACCCGGACTGGGCGCAGAAAGTACGCGACGGTCGTGAAGAAGACATCCTGCCGTTCAGCCGCGAGGCGTTGATGTCGCTGGTTTAAGCAGCGACCGCACTGACGCTATCGCGGGTAAGCCTTGCTCCTACGGTTCTTTGTCGAATACAAATGTGTGAATCGACACAACACCGTAGGAGCAAAGATTGCCCGCGATGCTTTTAAGGCAAAAACGCTGCATCGGGTAGGGGTTGCCCCTGCATGCAAGCCCCGCGCAACTGCCCTTCAAACTGCTCGATAATCGCCCCCCAGCCCTGGCGACTCGCATGCTGGCGCGCATTGAGCCGCACACACCGCAAGGTTTCGCGCTCTTCCAGCAACCACGCCGCAGCATCACAAAAGGCCTCTTCATCCCCCGGCATCGCCAGCACGCCGTTGTAGCCATGGCGGATATGCTGCGCCGCTGCCGCCTGGTCGTACGCCACCACGCCCAATCCCGACGCCAATGCTTCAAGCACCACATTGCCAAAGGTTTCGGTCATGCTTGGAAACAGAAATACGTCCCCCGATGCGTAATGACTGGCCAGCGCCTCACCGCGTTGTGAGCCACAGAAAACCGCCTCGGGAAGGTCCTGCTCCAGCTCCGCGCGTTGTGGGCCGTCGCCGATGACGATCAAGCGTATGTTGCGCTGTGGATAAGTGGCTTTCAGCGAGTCGAAACTGCGTTTGAGCAAGCCCAGGTTTTTCTCGGGAGCCAAGCGCCCGACATGAATGACCGCAATGTCATCCTCGGCCAAGCCCCACTGTTCGCGCAGCGATACCTGCCTTTTGCTCGGATGAAACAATTGGCTGTCGACACCCCGGGAAAGCAAGGCCAGACGCTCGAAATGTCGGCGTTCAAGCTCCAGTCGCTGACTGGGGCTCGGCACCAGGGTCAGGGTCGAGCGGTTGTGAAACCAGCGCAGGTAGTGCGTCAGCAAACGAGTCAACAACCCGAGCCCGTATTGGCTGGAGTACTGCTGAAAGTTGGTGTGAAAGCCGCTCACCACCGAAATCCCCAATCGCCGTGCTGCGCGTAATGCGGACAAGCCCAGAGGCCCTTCGGTGGCGATGTACAGCACGTCGGGGCGATGACGCGTCCAGCGCCTCAACAGTTTATGCATCGACGACTGGCCCCATTGCAGGCCGGGATAGCCCGGTAGCGGCCAGCCTCGACACAACAGCAAATCATCGTCACTGCTCAACTGCTGATCCCCCCCCTGGCGAGGCCGCACCAATTCCACCTGGTGCCCGCGCGCGCGCAAACCGTCGCACAAACGGCCAAGGGTGTTGGCCACGCCGTTGATTTCCGGAGGGAATGTTTCGGTGATCAGAGTGATATGCAGAGCTGTCGTCATGACCTCAGTGTCGGCTGAGGCCATGTCGTCATTGTGGCGCTTTGATGATGGATTTGTGACTCGGTCAGCGCTGGGCCACCAGATTTTCCGCCCCGCGCTCACGCACCCAGAACAGCGTCGCCCCGGCCACGGCGGCCGGCATCATCAAAATGTTCACCACCGGGATCAGCAGCACCAGATACACGCTGCCGCCGAAACTCATGCTCTGCCAGCGCTTCTGCCGCAGCCAGGCGAGCATTTCATTCCAGCCGAGTTTGTGGTTATCCGCCGGGTAGTCGATGTACTGGATCGCCATCATCCACACCCCGAACAGTAGCCACAGCGGTGCTGCAATGATGTTCACTACCGGGATGAAGGACAGGATAAACAGCCCGATTGCCCGTGGCAGGAAGTAGCCGAGTTTGCGCATTTCCCGGGAGAGGGTGCGCGGGATCATGGCGATCAGTTCGCCCCAGCTGAAAGTCGGGAAGTCGTCGGTGCCACGCACCACCACTTCGACTTTCTCCGCAAGGAAGCCATTGAACGGCGCGGCGATGACGTTGGCGAGCATGGTGAAGGTGAAGAACACCATCAACACCACCAGCACCACAAAAATCGGCCAGAGGATGTAGCTGAGAAAACTCAGCCAGTCGGGCAGGGTCGGCATCAGCGTATCGACCCACAGACTGAACTGATGGCCGGCCAGATAAATCAATCCGACGAACAGCACCAGGTTGATTGCCAGCGGCAACAAGACAAACAAACGCAGGCTGGGGCTCAGGACCAGCTTGAGGCCTTCGCGCAGGTATTGCGGGCCGGACAGGGCGGGTGCGGGCATAACGTGCTCCGGGCAGAGGGAAACGCGCCGACCTTACCGGCTTTGTCGGAAGGGGGAAAGCGCGGTCGCTGAATCGACATTCACTGTAACAAAGACGTTTATATAGTCGCTGCGGTGGGATAGAGACCACCTATGAGCTGGATTGTTAAACCGTATTTCCTTAATCTTCGCCCCCTCGATACGCTGCACCCAATCTTTTTGCAGGACTGTCGAACTCAAGCCTTCCCCAAGGTAACCACGGTCCTTTTTTATTCCCGCCGGCAACCCGGCGTTCCGCGCCTGATGTTCAGGGCCGGTCAACAGGAGCAGGTCATGTCTGAAGTCCGTCATTCGCGAGTGATTATTCTCGGTTCCGGCCCTGCCGGTTACAGCGCTGCGGTCTACGCCGCCCGTGCCAACCTCAAGCCACTGCTGATCACCGGCATGCAGGCCGGTGGTCAACTGACCACCACCACCGAAGTCGACAACTGGCCGGGCGACGTCCACGGCCTGACCGGCCCGGCGCTGATGGAACGCATGAAAGAACACGCCGAGCGCTTTGAGACCGAGATCGTTTTCGATCACATCAATGCCGTGGACTTTGCTTCCAAGCCTTACACCCTGATCGGCGACAGCGCAAAGTACACCTGCGACGCCCTGATCATCGCCACCGGTGCCAGCGCTCGCTACCTGGGCCTGCCGTCCGAAGAAGCGTTCATGGGCAAAGGCGTTTCGGCCTGCGCGACCTGCGATGGTTTCTTCTATCGCAACAAGCCGGTGGCTGTGGTCGGCGGTGGCAACACCGCGGTTGAAGAAGCGCTGTACCTGGCCAACATCGCCAGCACAGTGACCCTGATCCACCGTCGTGAAACCTTCCGCGCCGAGAAGATCCTGATCGACAAGCTCAATGCCCGGGTTGCCGAAGGCAAGATCATCCTGAAGCTGAACGCCAACCTGGACGAAGTACTGGGCGACAACATGGGCGTCACCGGTGCACGCCTGAAGAACAACGATGGCAGCTTCGACGAACTGAAAGTCGACGGCGTGTTCATCGCCATCGGCCACACCCCGAACACCTCGTTGTTCGAAGGTCAGCTGACGTTGAAAGACGGCTACCTGGTGGTGCAAGGCGGCCGTGAAGGCAACGCAACAGCGACCAGCATCGAAGGTATCTTCGCCGCCGGTGACGTGGCTGACCACGTTTACCGTCAGGCCATCACCTCGGCCGGCGCTGGCTGCATGGCCGCTCTGGACACCGAGCGTTACCTGGACGACCTGCAGAACGCCAAGTTCTGAGATCGTTGAAATGAAAAACCGGCTTCGCAGCCGGTTTTTTTATGCCCGCGATTCAGTGACCAATCAAAGAACCTGTAGGAGTGAGCCTGCTCGCGATAGCAGTTAATCATTCAGCATTGATGTTGACTGACACTCCGCCATCGCGAGCAAGCTCGCTCCCACAGGGATTTTGGGTTCAGGTCAATTTGTTCAGACACGCTTCAAGAATATCCAGGCCTTCCTCCAGCACCGCCGCTTCGGTGGTCAATGGCGCCAACAGTCGAATGATATGGCGCGACTTGCCGCTGGGCATCAGCAGCAAACCGGCGTCTCGCGCCAACGCCAGCAGTTGCGTCAACTGGGCGGGTGCCGGTGTGCCATCGGCATGGGCCAGTTCAATTCCGCGCATCGCGCCAACACCGGTCAAACGACCCAGATACGGTGAAAGTTTGCTGTCGCACCAAGCTTTGTAGCGGCTGACAATCGCTTCTTCCTGCTGCGCGCCCCAGGCTTGCAACTGTGTGTCGGTCATCTCATCCAGGGTCGCCAGCGCGGCGGCGCAGGCAATGGGGTTTCCCGAATAGGTGCCGCCCAGTCCGCCCTTGGGCAAGGTGTCGAGCAATGCCTTGCGCCCAACCACCGCACCCAGTGGTACGCCGCCGGCGATGCTTTTGCCCAGCAGAATCAGGTCCGGTTCGATGCCCAGCCGCGAGAACGCAAAACGCTGGCCGGTGCGGCCAAAACCGGACTGGATTTCGTCAGCGATCAGCACAATGCCCTTTTCATCACACAACCGTCGCAGCGACTGGGCGAACTCCACGTCCATCGCCAGGAAGCCTGCTTCGCCCTGTACCGGTTCGACGATGAAACACGCCACGTCATCAATGTCGATTTCGACGCTGAACAGGCGGTCCATGGCCTTCAAGGCTTCGGCGCAGGTCACGCCGTTGTCCTGGCTCGGGAAGGGCAGGTGATACACCGGCCCCGGCAATACGCCGACTTTCTGTTTGTAGGGCGCGACCTTGCCGTTGAGGTTCAGGGTGGCCAGCGTGCGGCCGTGGAAGGCGCCGTCGAACGCGATCACGGCGGTGCGGCCGGTGGCGCCGCGAACGATCTTCAGGGCGTTTTCCGCCGCTTCCGCGCCGCTGTTGGTGAGCATGCCGCTGACCGGATAGTCCACGGGAATGAACGCAGTCAGGCGATCCATCAGTTCGATGTAAGGCACATGCGGTGCTGCGTTGAAGGCGTAGTGGGTCAGCCGGGTGGCTTGCTCGCGAATGGCGTCGACGATGCGCGGGTGGCAATGGCCGAGGTTGAGTACGCCGATGCCGCCGACGAAGTCGATGTAGCGTTTGCCATCGGTGTCCCAGACCTCGGCATTTTTGCCGTGGCTGAGCGTGACAGGATGAACGATGTTGATCGACCGGCTGATGGATTCGCTGCTCATGGATGACCGACTCTGAAGAGGGGATGCTTCTTTTTATCTAAGCCGTGAGCAGCGCTGCCCGGCAAACGAAATAAAGTTGCCGGGTCAATCTTAAAAGTCGGGATGTGTTGTGGCTCTTGTAGGATCGCGGCTTGCAGGCGATGGCGTCTCTGTGATCGCCATCGCGAGCAAGCTTTGCTCCCACAGAAAAAGCGTTTAGCGGCGAGTGAGCGGTTGCTGAGTGAACTTCACACCGGCCAACCCATGGGCAATCAGTGCGCGGATATTGCCGTGATCACTGCCCTCAGGCGTTGCCACAACCGAGCGGTAGTGCTCGCCGAACGCCAGCAGCGCTTCTTCATCGCTCAGGCCTTCGAGCAGCGACAGACCGAGCGTCTTGCACGAGCCTTCGTTCTGACCGGCCGCGTTTTCCACACCGCCGTTGTTGAATGCCTGAGGCTGGTAGTCGTAGCCGGCGGCGATGAACGCCAAGGTGTCGGCAAAAGCGTGTTCGCCGCTCTTGAGGCTGGCGCGCAGGGTGTTCAAATCACTCATTGGGTTTTCCTTTGGCGAACGCCGCCTGTTGTTCGGCGTTGGCTTCTTGCTGGTATCGGGCTTTCCATTCGGCGTACGGCATGCCGTAGACCACTTCGCGGGCGTCATCGAGGCTGACGTCGATCTGGCGTTCGTCGGCGGCGGCCTTGTACCACTTGGACAGGCAATTGCGGCAGAAACCGGAGAGGTTCATCAGGTCGATGTTCTGTACATCCTTGCGGCTGTCCAGATGGGCCACCAGTCGGCGAAAGGCGGCGGCTTCGAGTTCCAGGCGTTGTTGATCGTTCATGGCGGGCTCTGTCGGTCAAATCGTGGCGCGGATGATAAAAGTCTGGCGGCCAATGCGCCAGACGCACTCAGCGGCTCGCCGCCAAGGTAATCGACACTGATTCGGCGAATCGCAGTGCATGAGGCTTGTCGACTTCAACCTCGGCGTACAGCACCGATTCGTTGGTCATTACCAGGTCCAGCAGTTCCTGGGTGAGCCGTTCGAGCAAGGCGAAACGATTGCCCTCCACGTGGGCAATGATCGCCTTGGTGATGGTGCGGTAGTTCAGCGCGTGATCGATATCGTTGTCGCGCACCGCTTCCTGGGCCGCATACAGGATGGTCAGGTTGATCAACACATCCTGCTTGTTGAGGATTTCATCCTCGTTGATTCCGATGTAGGTCCGCAGGCACAGGTCCTTGACCCGGATGCGCGCCATACCTGGTTGAAGTTGTGGCATTACGACTTGCTCCGTCCAATCAATTGCAGGAACTCCTGGCGGGTATTGCTCGACTCGCGGAAGGCGCCGAGCATCACTGAGGTGTTCATGGTCGAATTCTGTTTCTCGACGCCGCGCATCATCATGCACATGTGTCGCGCTTCGATGACCACCGCAACACCGGCGGCATTGGTCACCTGTTGTACTGCTTCGGCGATTTGCCGGGTAAGGTTTTCCTGGATTTGCAGGCGCCGGGCAAACATGTCCACCAGTCGCGCAATTTTCGACAGGCCCAACACCTTGCCCGTAGGAATATAAGCCACATGGGCCTTGCCGATGAAGGGCAGCATGTGATGCTCGCAGAGCGAGTACAACTCGATGTTGTCGACGATGACCATTTCATCATTGTCGGAGGCGAACAGCGCCCCGTTGACGATTTCTTCGACACTTTGTTCGTAGCCATGGCAGAGGTAGCGCATGGCTTTTGCCGCACGCGCCGGCGTGTCGATCAGGCCTTCGCGATCCGGGTTTTCACCGAGACCGATGAGGATCTCGCGATAGCTCTGGGACAGGGATAACGTCATGAAATATCCTCGCGAGGCCTCTTATTTGATGTGCCGTCCGCCGTTGACGGTCAGGGTGGTGCCGGTGACATACGGGTTGTCGAGCAAGTAGCGCAGGCTCTGGTAGATCACTTCGCTGCCGGGCTCAATGCCCAGGACGGATTTGGCCAGCGCCTTGGCGCGATAGGCCGCGTCGTCCTCGGGATTGAACATTAGCAGGGCGGGGGCGATACCGTTGACCTTGATTGTCGGCGCATATTTCGCGGCGAAGGACAGGGTAAGGCTGTCGAGCCCGGCTTTGCTGGCGCAGTAACCGATGTGCTGGCTACTGCCCTTGCGGGTCACGTCATCGCTGATGTGCACAATGTCTGCCGGAGTTGAGCGTTGCAGCAAGTCGGCACAGTGCAGGTTGATCAGGTAGGGCGCAAGCATGTGCACGCTGAACATGCGGCTGAAGGCTTCGGCCTCGGTGTCCGGCGTTTCGGCCAGCCATTCGGAAGCATTGTGGACAATCGCCCGCAGGCTGTCGGTATGGGTTTTCAGGTCGCTGATGAACGCGAGGATCCCGGCTTCAGTGGAGAAGTCGGCAAACACCGCGATGGCGCCCAGATCACGCAATGCCTGGACACCGGGGCGCTCGCTGCGGTAGCTGAAGATCACCCGATGGCCGTCTTCAATCAAACGCTGCGCACAATGCAGGCCGACACGCTGGCCGGCACCGGTGATGAGGATTGGGGCTGCGGAAGGGGTCATGAACGGCTCGCGTCGCGGTAAGAGCAAAACTATACCAGCGACGGGAGGCATGCACCTATTGTGGTAGTGAGCTTAGCGGTTTTGCGTGGACGGCCGGGCGGGCAACGGCCGTGTCGGCGTGGTGTTCAGCCAGTTGGCCAACAGGCGGGTCGACAAGGGAATGAAGAAGTAGACCATCAACGGCGTCAGGCACAACGTACTGATGAAAACCCGCGACAGCAGGCTCAGTTCGCTCAACAAAGGCCCCAGTACAAAGTTGAACAACAAGGACACCGGAAAGAATGCCAACCAGATCGCCACTGCCTGTTTCCAGCGTGGTGGGCGCTGTCCGACTGCGCCGAACCAGCCTTCAATGCCGCTGACCCGATGCTCGGTTGGATGGGCGAACAAATCGCTGCCACGGCCTAGCCATGCAGTACGCGAGGCGGAATGCTCCCAGGTGTGCAGGGTCTGCTCATCGGCAAAGCGGAAGATAATCTGGAACTCGTCATCACCGGCTGGCGGAGCGAGCACGCCAGAGCCGAGATAACCGGGAAAATCGGTGGCCAGTTGTTCGCCTTCGCGCAGCCAGGCAATCAGGTCTTGATAACGGCCATCGGCGACGCGACGCGCCACCATCAGCGTGACGGGGGAGGTAGACATTTTGTATCTCCGTAGGGCATTTGCGTTACACCGGATAGGCGTTTCGCCAGACGCAGCACCAGGGTGTCGGACTGCGTCTTGAGACAAGCAAGGATTATTCCTGAATCTGACCAATACACCAGAGACTTTCATGGTTTGCATGTGTTGAACATGGAGGGGGTAATGGAGTTAGAATGGGATCCAATTTTGCGCACCGGACGTACATCATCCAATGCCTGTCCTGACTGACGCTCCTCCTGCCGCTGAGGCAGATCCTTCCATCAATCGCGAAGAGCTGTTTCCCATTCGTGAGGTGGCGCGGCTGACGGGCATCAATCCCGTCACGCTGCGGGCATGGGAACGACGTTATGGCCTGATTCAGCCCACCCGCACCGAAAGTGGGCATCGGCTGTACTCGATGGTCGATGTCGAGAAGGTTCGCAGCATCCTTGGCTGGATTGACCGCGGTGTCGCGGTCAGCAAGGTTGGCAAGATTCTGGCCAGGACCGAACCTCCCAAGGCACTGGCGCAGTTCATTCCCAAGGAAGTCGTTCAGGCCGATTACGCCCATTGGCAGCAACAGGTCCAAGCGGCGGTGAGTTCCTTTGATGATGTTCAACTGGATCAAGTCTACGGGCAGATTTTTTCCACCTACTCCCAGGCAGTCGTTTTTCAGGACATTCTGATGCCGCTCTGGAAGTTGTTGTTACAACGCCAGGATCAATTCGGTTGCACCAGCGAATGGCTGTTTTTTGATGGGTTTCTGCGAGTTCGCGTATTGCAACGTTTGCTGCTGATGCGTAACGCGCAACCCCGGCGGGTGATCGTCAGTGCATTGGCAGGTCAGTGCCGAGAACTAGAGTTGTTGGTGGCCGCTCTGTTCGTGAGCAGTAATGAAATGGGGGTTCGGCTGCTGACGATTGGTCAGCCATTCGATGAGTTGCCGCTGGTATGCCAGCAGCTAAAACCGCAAGCGCTGGTGCTTTTTTCCAATCACGTGCCTTCAACTGATCTGCCACGACGGCTCAATCGTCTGGCGATGAGCCTGGATTGCCAGTTGTTTCTTGCCGGGGATACGTCAGAACTGGCTCAGGAAAGCCTGGCCGGTTCGTCGATTGGCTGTCTGGGCAATGAAGGCGCGGTGATGCGCCAGCGTCTGAAACAGTTCCTGGCGGGCAACCTCGATACCTGAGATTCAGACATGCAACGCAGGGTGTGTCAGGCGATGCTGCTGAAGGATGAACTGGCGCAGGCGCTCGGTTTCATCTTTGTCGGACTGGCCCAGTTCATAGGCATAGAAACCGTGCTCGGTTTCACGCTCAAACGTGCCGCGCAACGCAATCCGTTCATAGCCTGAGGGGCTGAACCACAAGGCGAAGTGCTTGGGTGGTTTGGTCTTGTTGCGAACTTCCAGCAAAACCCCTTTGCAAGAGACTTCGTGCACATACATCGTGCCGGGCTGGCCTTTGGCATTCTCCAGCGCCACCGGCTCATCGAGCACCAGGCGCCAGGGTCGGACCATCGGCCCGTCTTCGTAAATGCTCGGCACACCCAAGCGCAAATGCAGCGCATGAAACTCGTCTTCCACCAGATGCAGCGGAAAGGTCATTTGCTGATTTTCAAAATTGGCCTGGATGGTGACTTGCTCATGAGCCGCGAGGCGCGTGAGCAAATCACGGATCTGCGATCCACCATTAACGAGCAAGCTCGACGTCGCATCCCGCACATTGAGTTGCGGGTTGTGTTGCATGGTCTGGATGAAGTCCAGTTCATCCTGCGTCAGGAGTGCGTCACGTTGCATGGCTTGCTCGAAAGTATTAGTTACAAAGTCATTGGTGATTGTAGTTAATGACCACTAATTCGAAGTTTTGTTTGCACCGTTCGTCGCTTTCAGCGCAGCAAGTTCGGCGAGTGCCTCGGCCAGCTGTGTTTCCAGCTGTGCAACACGCTGCTGCGCTTTGACTTGAATCGTGACGTCTTTTTGCACCCCGACAAAATAAACCTGCCCATTGCCCGGATCTTTCACCGTCGAAAGCGACAGTTCGTTCCAGAAGGGCGTGCCGTCCTTGCGGTAGTTCCTGAGGATTTCCCGGCAGGAGCCTTTCGTGCTCAGCGCCTCGCGAATGGTTGGAAGCGCTTGCTGATCCCGATCGCCTGACTGCAGGAAACGGCAATCCTGGTAGAGGATCTCTTCGCTGGTGTACCCCGTCAGGTGTTCGAACGCCGGGTTGACGTAAATCAGGATGTTGTCCTGGTCGCCTTCCTTTTCTGCAATCACGATGCCGTCGTTGGAAGCGTTGATTGCCATTTGCAGCAGTTGAGCATTGATCATCGGAGAATCCTTTCCGGTTTGATTGAGCCTGCATTCTAAAAGAACAATACAGTTCGTGCTGTTAATATCCGGTCTTTCACTCAGTTTCAGGATCAGATTGATGAAAGTCGCCATCCTTTCCGGCTCGGTGTACGGCACGGCTGAAGAAGTCGCCCGTCACGCCGCAAGTATTTTGAAGGCCGCCGGTTTCGAAACCCTGCACAACCCCCGTGCGTCACTGGCCGATGTCCTGGCTTTCGAACCGCAAGCGTTTCTGGCGGTGACATCGACCACCGGCATGGGTGAATTGCCGGACAACCTGCAACCGTTGTATTCGATGATTCGCGATCAATTGCCCGCAGCATGGCGCGGTCTGCCGGGAGCAGTCATCGCCCTGGGCGATGCGAGCTATGGCGATACTTTCTGTGGCGGCGGCGAACAAATGCGCGAACTGTTCGGTGAACTGGGGCTGCGCGAAGTGCTGCCGATGCTGCGTCTGGACGCCAGCGAAACGGTGACCCCGGAAACCGACGCCGAGCCGTGGCTGGCGGAATTGGTCAGCGTTTTGCGCTGAAGATGAAGCTCGTCATACTTCTGACGAGATCGCTGAATCTGTTCACTACAGGGTTACCAGCGTCGGTCCTTTGACATGGATCCAAGCTCATTGCGTCACTGACTCGCACGGCCATCAAGCTGGCTGCCAATGCAACTACACGAAGCCCGGGGGCTGACTAGACTGGTGTAACGACAGCACAACAATAAGAACAGGAGGTCTTGCCGTGAATGTTGCCCCCGTCCAGTCGCCCCACAGTGTCAGAGATAAGGTCAGCGCCGCCGAATGGCAAACCCGCGTCGATCTGGCCGCCTGTTATCGTTTGGTCGCCGCCCATGGCTGGGACGACCTGATCTTTACGCACATCTCGGCCAAGGTGCCGGGCACTGAAGACTTTCTGATCAACCCGTTTGGACTGATGTTCCATGAGATCACTGCATCAAGTCTGGTGAAGGTCGATCAAGCCGGCAACAAACTGATGGACAGTCCCTACGAGATCAATCCCGCCGGTTACACCATTCACAGCGCCGTGCATGAAGTTCGCCACGATGTGGTCTGCGTGCTGCACACCCATACGGCGGCCGGCGTGGCGGTGTCGGCGCAGAAGCAGGGCATTTTGCCGATCAGTCAGCAGTCCCTGTTTGTGCTGTCCAGCCTGGCTTATCACGCTTATGAAGGCGTTGCGCTGAACCATGAAGAGAAAGCGCGCCTGCAAGCCGACCTCGGTGAAAACAATTTCCTGATGCTGCACAACCACGGTCTGCTGACCTGTGGCAGCACCATCGCCGACACGTTCCTGATGATGTTTACCTTCCAGCGCGCCTGCGATATCCAGGTGCTGGCACAAAACGGCGGTGCCGAATTGATCGCCATCGAACCGCAGATTCTGGCGGGTGCCAAGGCGATGATTGCCGGTGTTACCAAAAGTGCTCAAGGGATGGGTGGCGCGCTGGCCTGGCCGGCGCTGCTACGCAAACTCGATCAACAAGACCCGGGTTATAAACTCTAATGCCACTCGCCGAGATCCCCCTGTGTGTCTGGCGCAAACGCGGCCAGACGTTCATCTTTCGTGGTCAGACTATCCGCTACTGGACGGCGGGGCAGGGTGAGCCGCTGTTGCTCATTCATGGCTTCCCGACCGCCAGTTGGGACTGGCATTACCTCTGGCAGCCACTGGCGCAGCGCTATCGGGTGATCGCGTGCGATATGCTCGGCTTTGGCGACTCGTCCAAACCGGTGGATCACGAATACAGCCTGCTCGAACAGGCCGACTTGCAGCAGGCATTGCTGGCGCATTTGAGCGTTACGCAGCCCGTGCATGTGTTGGCCCACGACTATGGCGACAGCGTGGCGCAGGAACTGTTGGCCCGGCATTACGAAACCGGCATTCACATTGCCAGTTGTGTGTTCCTCAATGGCGGCCTGTTTCCCGAAACCCATCGCCCGCTGCTGGCGCAAAAACTGTTGCTCAGCCCTTTGGGCTGGATGATTGGCCGCGCGTTCACGCGAGATGCGCTGGTGAAGAGTTTTCGGCAGATTTTCGGGCGGATGACCCGGCCAACTGAAAGTGAAATAGATGATTTCTGGAGTTTGGTCGAGAGCAATCACGGCCCGCGGATCATGCACAAGCTTATCGCCTATATTCCGGAGCGGCGTGTCCAGCGCGAGCGTTGGGTCGCGGCCATGCAACGCGGTGAAGTACCGCTGCGCGTCATTGATGGCGAGGTCGATCCGATTTCCGGCGCGCACATGGTCACACGCTATCGGGAGCTGATCCCCAATCCGGACACGGTCCTGCTGGCCGAGATTGGCCATTACCCGCAGACCGAGGCGCCGACGCAAGTGCTCAAGCATTACCTGGAGTTTCGCGATCGGCTGATTTTGCCGCCGCGCAGGGTCGCGTGGTCCTGATTATCCCCCTGCCTTATCGAGCACCATTCAGCCTCACCCCTGTTTATTGTGACCAGCAGCGCCGTGCCTGACACTCGGACTCATTGTCCCCTTGGCCTGCTGGAGTTTTCCAATGAATGAGTCTGTGCGCTTCGAAGATAAAGTCGTGATCGTTACCGGCGCTGGCGGCGGCTTGGGCCGGGCACACGCGCTGCTGTTTGCCAAACAGGGCGCCAAAGTGCTGGTCAACGATCTCGGCGGTTCGGCGCAAGGGGAAGGCGCCAACGCGTCGGCGGCAGACCGCGTGGTTGCCGAAATTCGCGAGGCGGGCGGCACCGCCGAAGCCAACCATGACTCAGTTACCGACGGCGACAAAATCGTCCAGCACGCGCTCGACGTTTTTGGCCGTATCGATGTGGTGGTCAACAATGCCGGGATCCTGCGCGACAAGACCTTCCACAAAATGGACGACGCCGACTGGGACCTGGTTTACCGCGTCCACGTCGAAGGCGCCTACAAAGTCACCCGCGCCGCCTGGCCGCACATGCGCGAGCAAAACTATGGCCGCGTGATCTTCACTGCGTCGACCTCGGGCATCTACGGCAACTTCGGCCAGTCCAACTACGGCATGGCCAAACTCGGCCTGTACGGCCTGACGCGAACCCTCGCCATCGAAGGTCGCAAGAACAACATCCTCGTCAACGCCATCGCGCCTACCGGCGGCACGCGCATGACCGAAGGACTGATCCCGCCGCAAGTGTTCGAGCAACTCAAACCGGAATTGGTCAGCCCGCTGGTGGTGTATCTGGCCAGTGAAAACTGCAAGGAAACTTCCGGGTTGTTTGAAGTGGGTGGCGGCTGGATGGGCAAGGTGCGCTGGGAACGCAGCCTGGGTGCGGGTTTTGATCCGCGAGTGGGTTTCTCTCCGGAAGATGTGGCGGCGCAGTGGGAGCAGATTTGTGATTTCGAGGGCGCGGCGCATCCGAAGGACAATATTGAGGCGCTGAAGGAAATGATGGGGAATTTGCAGAAGTATTCGCTTTAATTCGTGGAGCCACCAAGCTCAGGCTTGGTGGCTGAATCGCTTGTTAAGAGTATTTATTTTCGGTCATAAATTTTGGGGTCTTCCAGTTAGGTCCCTTAACGGTTTTTCCATTTTTGTCGCTAATCAGTACGCCATTGCTGAAAAGCGAGTTGTAAGTGTTTACCAGTTCGCCGTTTAAAACTATCTCCTGACGGTGGCGACTATACATTCTGTCGACGTCTTGGGCAGATCTGAAAAGTGCGAAAAACGAAACTACATCTTCTACCGATTCGTTTTTGATGATTTGTTCGATAGTGTTCATCATTCGAAACTCCTCATGTCTTTTTCGTACTCTCTTTGGTCTTGTGCATTCATTGCTGCAATGGCTTCTTCGTTATACAAAATTGACAGTTCGCTTCCTGGCTTGTAGTCCTCAAGAGTAGCCGTATGTGCATTGTTCCATATTTGAGACTCGTCGGAAGGGGATGCGCTGTCGCTATATCCGAATGCCCTGTAACGATCTAGTTCTCGTATCTCATGAGTGTAGTAGCGCAGATCCGTGTCAGTGACTTTCCAGCGAATCTCCAGGCTCTGCCTTTCTGTTTCTAGTTGCTTTTGTATCTGCTCGATTCGTTGCTCCATTTCATCTTGTAGACGAGCCTGTTCGGCTGCGAAATGCTCTGCGGCAGCTTGTGCATTTGCTTGCGCCTCGGCCAACGCTGTTATCAATGTTGCGATTCGTGCATTTTCTTGGTAAGGGATCCACGAACCCCACATTCAAAGCCGCCTATTGAAGCCTGATGCTGTACTCCCGATTTCTTTCCGGAGCCAGCCCCTCATGATGCGA
>NZ_QGGS01000029.1:0-75367 GCF_003148705.1 Pseudomonas sp. OV226
TCGCACCAACCATCCAAATCACGGCAGCAGTAAATCAAACTGAATCGATAGGAAGTATCTATGCGCAGCTTGCGAAGCAATTTCCCTGCCGAGGCTCCCGGCATGTCAAGCAACAACACATCAAACGCGGGAACGGCTAAAAGGCTGTCCAGATCGGCAAAGCGCTCCAGTTCCAAGGAACCAAAACTTGAAGTGACATGACCAAGAATAGCAATGCGGGGAGATGAAGTCGGCATGTTGCGGTCCCCTGAAGGGCAGCCAAATAGCTCGTAGCCAGCACCACTGAAACGATAGCAGCATTGCTGTCAGCCAATCGCCTATTTCAAAATGAGGCTCATAATATCAATTCAGAGGCGTGGCTGATTGCGGATTTGTGGCGCCGAGTTGCGCCGGCCGCATGTTCATGCGTTCGCCCTCAGGTACTGTGCAATATCAACGTCATCAATCTGCTCCGGTTGCATATAGCGCTCGGCATAACGCCGGTACACCCCGGATGTCAGAAAGAGATCGAATAGGTCCGGATCGATGTGCTGCTGCGCCCTGGCTATCGACATGATGTGGACCGCCTCGGACAGGCTCTTCGCCCGTCTGTATGGCCGATCTGCTGCTGTGAGCGCCTCGAAAACATCAGCAATGGCCAACATTCTCGCCAACGGGCTCATGTCTTCCCGACCCAGTTGTCGGGGATATCCGGTGCCATCCATCTTCTCGTGATGATTGCCGGCGATCTCCGGTACCTGGCGTAGCTCCTTGGGGAACGGCAAGCGCGACAGCATAATTTGCGTCTGCACGATGTGGTCTTCGATCTTGAAGCGCTCTTCGTCCGAGAGCGTTCCCCTTCCCACTTGCAGATTGTGCAGCTCGCCCCGGTCGTACAAAGCCTTGGGCGTATTGCGCTTGAAGCCCCATGGATTATCCGCCGGGATCGTGTCATGCGTTGTTCGCGCGATGACGTGTTCGGGCTTATCGGCCAGCAGTGGCTCCATTGCAGGTAGCGGCGCTGCCGGATAGTGAGCCTTACGTGCCAGTTCTTCTTGCGAGAGACCAATACGATCGTCCAGAGTCCGAAGCCACGTACGACCAGCGACCTGCAGCAATCTGGCTTTATGCGCTGAGTCCATGAACTCGCCGCCCTGGTTGCAAGTGGCGACGAACGCGAAGTCGTCGTCTAGCACCTTTAATTCGGCGTCACGTCGCGTGCGCGCTGCCTCGTCGGGTTCGCCGGCGGCGACTGAATGCAGATACGTTATCTCGGCATCGCGTTTGAGTACCTCGAAGCGCATGCGGATTTCGTGAATCCGGTCGTAGAGAGTCTCCAGCTTTGTCGCCTTGTCGATAATGTACTCGGGGGTCGTCACCTTGCCGCAGTCGTGTAACCAGGCGGCGACGTGCAGGGCTTCCCATTGTTTATCCGTCATCCCGAACGACTCGTAGGGACCTTCGGTGGCATCGCAGGCTGCTTTGGCCAGCATCTTGACCATTTCTGGCACGCGCTCGCAGTGGCCGCCGGTGTGCGGGCTCTTCGCATCGATAGCGCCAGCCAGTAGGCGAATGAACGCGTCGAACAGATCACGCTGAGCTTTCGTCAGCCCCTGCATCTCAAGTGAGCCAGTGCACAGGCCGGCCAGTGTACTGACAAAGGCTAGCTGCGCAGTTTCAAGCGGGGTGTCGCGCAGTATCAGAATGACGCCCAACAGCTCGTCTTGGCGAGTGGCAAGCGGAATGGCTGCAACGTGAGGTGACTGAGCCGATGTCAACATTTCGAGGTTCGCATCACGGATTTCATCAACCGTGAAATAGCGCGTTTGCGAAACGTTTGCGCGGGCGGCAGAGCCGATCACAGGCAGTGCTTGCTCAATTGAAGTGTTCGCCACAGCTTGCGTTACATTTTTGCCATCGCGATCAAACGCTGCGGCGACCGTCAAAGCGCTGCCTTCCACCAGGTACAGTACGCCTGCATTGCCACCCGCTGCATTGAGGGTTTTACGCAAAAGCAAAGGCAGAAGGTGATCGAGCCGGGTTTCCGCGGACACAGCTTGCGCGATCAACAAGAAGCGTTGGATCGTTTGCCGCATTTCCTCGGTTGCGTGACCAAGATCATGCACCTCACTGATGCGCGACGGGACGGAAACCGGCTGGTGGAAATCGAACCTGCGTACGGCTTCGACCCCGTCCGCAAGCGCTTGCAAGGACCGGGAAATGTATCGCGCCGCAAACCAGATCAAGGGTATCGCAAGCAATATGACAATGACGGTAGCCGCCATCCCAATCCACGCCCGCTGCCTGGCACCTTTGAGCAACTCGTCTTTTGGGATAGCGGAGACCAGGAACAGGGATTTACCGTCGTCTGCTGTCAACCGGTCGATGGTCGTGTACCACTTCTCGCCGCCCGCGGCTGTCACTTCCTGCCGGCGGGGCGCATTACCCAATGCCCCGATGCCGTTCGCAAGAAGCGTCAGGATGGGGACCCGATACTCACTGGCGACCGTGAGTCGGTCCGTCCGGATGGACTCTGTGGTCGATAAGGATTCAGGGAGTTTTCTGTCGATCGCGATGACCTGGCCACTGCCATCTAGTACAGCGGCCACCGAGCGCGCAGTGGTCTCCTTGCGCGCGAGCATTTGCCCGAGTGAATCCAGTCGGAAATCGCCACCCACCACCGCGCGGCGGTTATCAGTAGGGATGGCGAACGTTGCGCCGACCACTCGGTCGATAAAAAACGTATAGGCCTCGGTGCGAATGAGCGATCCCGCCGCCATGGCTCTGGTGTACCACGACCGTTCTCTGGGATCGAAGTTGGAAGCAAAATCCATGTCGTCCTGGACCGAGAGAGTCGTGAGATTGGAATCGAGAAAATAGAGCTTGCCTTGCTGCGTACCACTACCCCGTTCGACACTGTTAATGACGTAGCTGGCTTGCGGCGGCGCGTGAAAGGTCAAGCGGGTTGAATCGTCGCGCAGCGGTGTGACAACGAAGACGCTACCGTCTGCATAACCAATGTAGAGCGATAGCAATAGTGGCGATAATCCCAACGCATCACGAACCAGCGCCAGATGCTGCAGACGTTGATCGAGAGAGGTTGAATCGGTCAGCGAGCTGTGGCTGATAAGCTCGACTGCGATCCGCGCTGGTGTCACGGTCTCTTCTATCTTGTCGCGTATATCATCGCTGATCTGATTCATAGCATCGGATGCGGCGACTTCCAGGGCTGTCTTGGTCATCATGAAATTGATGCCGCACGTCAGCGCTCCGACCACCAGCACAACGGCCCCGAACAGCGCCCAGAGATGAATGTGAAGCGGGTAACTTCTGTGCGTTTGCATCGAACTTCCCTCGACGGGTGCAGCACGAAACCTCCAGAGAACTGCCGGGGCATCTGCGGCGGGCCTAAGTCCTGCGCACGGTCAGTCTAGCAAACCATCAAAAAAGCTACTGTCGTACGACTACTGCAGCGCCAAAGGGTGTAATCGATGTTTACGCGCAGTTCGATGTCATCTCAGGACAGTGGGAGCAAAATCGCTGCGATACCGGCATGACTCGGCCAGATGACTACACCTTTAAATGATCTACGCTGAGCAGGTGCTCGACTGTCTGGCAACGGGATTGCTAGATAAGCACTGCCAATGCCCTGCCGGAGTGACAATCATGAGGTGGATAATCGAGTATGCGCGCGCCGTCAAGGTTGGTTGCTGGATTATAGGGGCAATCTTGATCGTGATTGCCGTTATCGGGGTGGCCGACCGTTATCACCGCCAGCGCGCTCTGCTGCTGGAGGGTCAGCAGGTATTATTGGCTCATCGAAGCAGTTGGGGCTATTCCACCCTGGTACGCCAACTGGCGACCCATAAACTGCAACATTCTCTGCTTCTAGCAAACCCCCTGCCGACCGGGTGTCTGCCAGACCAGTACATTGCCGAGCAGCAGCGCGCCACAGAGACCCGGACTGAAGGTATCGAGGAGCTGTCTCAATACACATTACGAGTACCCATCCATCAAATGGCGCCTCTACCCAGTCCGCTGGCACCACAAATGCGCCTGACGAAGGGCGGCATCCAGATGACTAGCCGGCAACTTCTGGGCTACAGCTGCACCGGGCGTTACGCGGTGATCCGGGAAACACAGACCCGGTTACAGCCATTACCGCTGCCACCGCGCTCAGCCATCGGACCGGCGTTTGTCGATGCGCTTGTCGTGCATGTCGCTGTGAGCCACGGACATGAGCCCCCCTTGTATATCGACGTTCATTTCACCGATGACAAGGCAGATTTGACACCGGTCACAGCAGCCGACTGGCCCACACACCTTTCCGAGGAACAAGGCGAGGAGCGTTTTGTCCGCGACATGGTGGATCCACAACATGCCCTGCACCTGGAATTCTATAGTGAACCACTGGCACCGAGTTTCCTGTCGCTGTTCCTGAGCTGGAATGGTCTCGGTTTATTAATGATGGTTGGCATGCTTGCCAGTGTGTTGTTGATCATTTGGCTGTCGGGGCAATTGATTGATGCTTACGGGATACAGCATAGAGCGGCTACCCGCGACTTTCTTACTGGGTTATACAACCGACGGGAGGCTATGGCATTGGCAGAGGCGGAATTGGCCAGGGCCCAGCGTACGCCTAGTCCGTTGTGTATATTGATGCTGGATATTGACCATTTCAAACGGGTCAATGATACCTACGGCCATGACGGGGGAGATGAGGTACTGAAGTTTTTTGCCCAGCTACTGAGCCAGACTTTGCGCCAACATGACCTACTCGCCCGCATAGGTGGCGAAGAATTCCTCGTCCTGCTTCCGAATACTGATCTGACTGGCGCGCAATCGATGGCCGAGCGCTTATTGCAGGTCTTGCGTGGTTCAACGCTGAACTATGCCGGAACACGTATTAGCATCACCTGTAGCATCGGTGTCACCGCTTGGCGGGGCCCAGAAGACAACATGCAAGCCATGCTTATCCGAGCCGATCTTTTGCTGTATCAAGCCAAACAGCGAGGACGTGACCGTTGTGTGAGTGATGCATGCTTATCTACTGCCAATTAAGGAGCACATCCAAACCGATCGCAGTATAACTACTGCTCTCAAAAGCGTCCTTGAACTGGTCGGTACTCGGATATGGATCACGTCATCATGTGCTATGAAGGCTGTGTATCGCTTGCACAGCGAAGTATTTTTAGTTGATATCTGTCAGCCCCTGGATGCTGCTACCGTCTGGCCATTTTACCGTGACGGTGCTGCCTGCTTCGGCCTTGCCGGATTCTTCAGGGAGGTTGTCGCCGTTTGCGTCGGCCACCACGATTTGCGGGGCGGCGACCATCGTGTCCAGCGAATAATATTGAAGCACACTGATGACGAGGCTGCCGCACCGCATAGGCATGCGCGCTGCTGCCCGTGCCGGCAGTCCAGGTATTGCCACCGTCTCTGCTGTATTTCCAACTCGTGCCGGGTTGAAGGCCGTCTACGACGACCGTGTTGTTCAAGGTTACGCCGTCGCCTGCGATACCTCTGTCCAAGGCCAGCACCAATCAAATCGGCGGTGTGACCCCGCCGGCCACTTCTGAACGGTCGATCGTGATCGATCAGCAATTGGGCGGTTTCTGCGCCGTTCGAACCGGTGTGGTGTGGCCATTGGCATTCATGACGCCGGTGTGGATGCAGCCTTGGGCGATACAAAATGCCATCGACCACCAGCTGGTTGCTCTGCGACAGATCCAGCACGTCCTGCACCGTCAGTTGCAAGGTATTGTTGCCACTACCGGTCAGGTCAATATGTTCAATCGACTGCAGGCGTGCCACGCCGCCAACAGCGGAAGAAGTACCATTGCCTCCGTTGATCGAGCCACCGCTCGCGTTGGTAATGTGCTTCCGGTATATCCAACGAATGCCGGCGCCGCCATCGCCCGTACCACCTCCGATTCCACCAGTGATGCTGTCGCTATTGGTGACAGTGATGTGTTCGACAGCATCGATGCCGGTACTGGTTCCGGTGTTAGCGCTATCGCCGCTGGACACCGGGTCACCGCTTGAATTGCGGCCGAACTAACGCCCCTACAGCTCCGCCAGTCCCTCCTCCGAACTCTCCCCAGCGGCGCCGTTTGGTGGGTTTACCCCGCCGCCCTGACCGTTTCCAGCGCCTCCACTCCCACCAATTCCAGAGTTCAGGCCACCGCTGCCCCCGCCCGTCACTGTTTCTGCGTGGACATTAAGGACTATTGACATGACTGCCAGTATTACGACGATGACAGACAGAATATCGCCTGGTCGTTTCAGACACTTAGTCGCCATAGTGGAGCAGCTCAAACAGGATGAGTGTGTTTGAAGACTAGATGAAGTTTTTTAATCCGGGTCGTTTCCGACTGGGAGAGAAATGATACTGCACTGAGGGCATGCACAAGCGCGCCCTTATGGCACGCGCCATTGGCCTGAAGCGCCTGCGGCGGGCAGCTAAACGTCTTAACGGGGAATGCCTCGCGCCAAGTATTTAGGCGTGAGAGAAAAACATGACTTTCGCTGTCGTGAGGGGCATCTCTGGCAGGCGCGTGGCGCTAGCGCCAATCAATGGTGCGCCACGATGTCAGAATAGGCTGAGGGATCGAGCGTTCTGCCAGGAGGAGGTTGCTGGCGGTTCCGCTAATTCGAGGGCGCGAGTGCCTAACTGAGAAGTACACCAGAATCATAACCGTTTGTGCATTCACTCACTATACAGCCAAGCCGGGACTGCTATGCAGGTTTTGTAATAATCCCTAAACTCATTGGCTGTGTTTTTTTTCACAGGCGTTTGCCATCGCAATAGCGGTAAGATGTGCGTCAATGCTCGCTAGAACCCGATCTGAATCAATGGGTTTTGTAATGTAATCAATAGCACCAATCATCCTGCCATGCGCCTCATCTTCAGCTGTGGCACGCCCAGTCAAGAAGATGATAGGAATATCATTCGTCTCCGCTGCCCCCTTCAGAGTGAGGCACACCTCATAGCCATCCATTTCCGGCATCACAATATCGAGCAAAATCAGATCCGGCTGCGGGTGAGCCCTCGCGATTTCTATTGCTTTTAAACCGTTAGTTGCAATTTTGACATGATAACGACTCTTGAGCAGCGAACTCATAAACCAAAGATTTTCCGGCGTATCATCTACGACCAAAATGGTCGATTTTAACAATGAGCTATTACTTTCCAATGAAGAACTCCACTTAAATCTTGAAAGATTGTGATGATATTAATTCGCCACCAAAAAACATTCTACAGGATGGTTACAGTCCGTTTTCATCCTGCCCCATCAAGGGCATTGAGGCACGACATTAAGTTACAGAAAAAACCAACCAAAACTGGATATTAGCTTTTGAATCGCCGTATACACACCACTGAGCATTTGATTCTCATACATTCAAAAATAGCCGGCCCCAGCCCTCCTAGCTCGCCAACTTTTATTCGAGCAACGCGTGACGACACCAAACCAAAATCTGTCGATCCACGTCAAAAAAGTAGAGGGTCCATACCTCCCTGGGGAGGGTACCCTTAACTGGTCCTGCGCGATTGACTGAATGCGTCACTCGCAAGACCGAATGCGCCAATTCTGTGTGAGCATTCATCTCATCGCCGAGTGCACAGCATAAAAAAGCCGCTGCCATCATCAATCAGGTAGCGCGTCGAGCCTACCGATTGGATTTTAAAACTCAGATCGCTTTTAGGCTGAAAAATGAACATTCCTAATGAGTTAAACCACTCCGGACTCGAACCCTCCGTGTCACTTTTGTTGCTGCCCACAACATCGATGTGTAAACGGCTGTTGTTTTGGTCCATTCGAAAAACGCTTTGGCGATGTATCTCTCCAATTTCCTCCCTGGTGTCACCGTCGATGAAGCGACCGCTTAGCCCTATGCCGCTAAGCCCGCCAGGCTTCAAATCCAATCGATAGCGCGCCAACAGCCACAGCGAACGCGTCTTGGCAAGAATCTCATGCGCGCCCTCGCCTTCGCACCATAGATCACGGCTGACCTGCTCGCGCACGCATTCCCCGAGCAGCACGCCGGATAGACCAACAACAATAAAGAGCAACGACCACCAGAAAGATTCAGGGGGACTAACCACGCGGTTGCACCCCAATACAACGGCTCTGAGGAGACTGTAATTCACCGTCACAAAATATTTGCCCCATCCCGCCGCTTGCGGGCAAAAGATAAAGATGGAGCCTGTCGAATGAGATACCGAGCAACACGGCTATTTTCTGACTGCGCGGGATTAATGACTGGAAGGATGATGTAGTCTGAGGGTTAAAATCCGACGTCGAACGATAGACTTGGACTCCGCTTATAGTTGAGGGGGCTGCAAAATCCAATTGTGCAGAACCACTGCCAGGGATCAATCCGATAGCCCCCAACATAAATGCCGAGAGCCCCCATACGAGCAATGCGAGCCAGCCCCTCCCATGCGAAGACATGCTCAGCGCACGCGACACGCGCACGCCCAGCCTCTCTGAACTAAGCACTTTCACCTCCGACATCGACGGTACTTGTACCGCTCTGTCGTTGCCGCATGCTTCGCGCTGCCCAACCTGAACGAAAGTCTCGCTAACCAGCGCCCCCTCACATGTGATCAGTGTGCTCAGCGGTTCGCTCGACAACTCTTCAACTCTCACTCCATCAGTGAGCCGGTACCCAATTCGGGGAACGGTTTGAATAAAGTCGCGATCTGGCTGAAGCTTTTCTAGCGCCAACCGCAATTGCCGGACCACTTGAGCAAGACTATTGTCGGTGACCTCCAGACCATAACTTCCCCACGCCCCAGCCATTAGCTCGCGCTTGCGCACCACCTCGTCTTTCGATTTAAGCATTACTGAAAAACACCGACTCGCAATTGCCCCTAAGCGCAAGGGCTCTTCATCAAGGGCGCCTACACGAAACAATAGAAAGCGGTCCTCATCAAATATAAGTTGCTCATCGATCAGCACTTGCCCCATGGCACCCCTCCACCAGCGAAAGCAGAACGCCCTTTGTCGAACTTTAGATACTCAGCGCGCACGCTCGGTCGATTGCCGCCCCTGCTCGCCCCTCCCAGGCCCCTCTCACTCAACGTCAAACCAGGAACCCCCGCTGCTGTGAAAAATGTCGAAACTGATTATCTACCCTCAACTTAAAGGCTTCTGGCTCAATAGGCTTTGTTTCAAAGTGAATCGCACCGAGCTCCAGACCTTTGCGTCTGACTAGTGGATCACCAATGGCAGAGATAAAAATAATAGGGATGCGAGAGGTGCGAGCATCTTTGGCTAAGCGACTGGCGAGCTCAAAACCGTCCATTCCCGGCATCATCACGTCAAGCAACAGCAGGTCCGGCGGCGAAAACGAAGTGCATATCGCAAGCGCTTCGTGACCATATCGCGTGACCTGAACCCGATAGTCATTTGTAAATAATTCAGCCGTCAGACTCAGGTTATTAGGCGTATCATCGACAACAAGCAGCGTAGGTCGACCAGGATGCTCGCCCATTACACGAGCACCAGAGTACTCAGATGGGCCCCGCATCCGCGCAGTACTAGTCAAATATTGCATGGCGCGTTCGATGCACAAATCAATATCCGCGGCAAGAACAGGCTTCAGCAGAACACCAGCGACACCGCTAGCGATAAGCTCGTGAATTTGATCAAGCTCTTCCTCGCCCAGCATCAGGATGCATGGCAAACGCTCCAGATACTTACGTCGACGCAGCAATTGAAAAAATGTCATACCGTCCACCGAAGGCATGTTTTTTTCAGCAATGACCATATCGACTGGGCACGATCGGACTATCTTTAACGCCTGCAAGCTATTGCTGGCCATTAACACTCGACGGACACCCAGTACACCCAGCCGAGCAGCGATGGCCGCACACGTTGAACTGGCACTATCAACAACAAGAATTACTGCGTCCGACAAAGTCATCCAAGCTCCTGCCAATGAGACTCTAAATATATTTGATCCAGGCAAACACTAGCGATGATAGTACGCATAGCCAACCAACAGCCTGCTGACATGAAGACACTAAAAACTTAAATCACCCGTTTTCACTGTTCGAAAAGCGTCACAAGGCAACATCATGAAAAGTAGAAATGCTGGTCGACTCAGGCAATCACCTGAAAATCGCCTACTAGCGAAACAATAACTGCACCCCATTGCTACAAGTAATCGCACGCGCCAATAACCTTTTAGGAAAACCCAAATTGCCAGGCGAATCCAATAGTCGATTTTTTTTGCAGCGCGCGTCCAATATTTTAAATGCCGGTGCCTGATCCTTATAATGACCACAGATATTAAAGTATGATTGCTAGGAATTCTGGTCAGATTGCGCCAGCGATACGACCGAATACGCCAATCTCATGTGCGGTATTCGGCGCCAGCACGGGATCACCAGCGTAATTAAAGATACGAAGCGAATAGATACGCCTTATCGTCAAGCAGAATCTGGTGTTACCACTGGCCACACATTCAGCGCGGCAACTGCTTCCGGTACTAACGTCTACTGCACAAGATGAAAGTGTCATTACCATCGTCGATTAAATAGCGCGCGGCAGTTAGCGGGCGAATCCAATAGCTGAGGTTAGCGCTTGACTGGAAAATAAACATCCCCAAAGACCTTTGGAGATCAACCCCTGAATCCTCTCCGTCGCCTTTAGCGCTTTGCAATACGCTGATTTGCAAGCGAGCTCCTTGCCTCTCCATTAAAAATGCACTGTTGCGCTGCAAACTACCGATTACTGCTCCGGAGTCGGCATCTAGCACATGTGCCATCATGCGCATATGGCTTGGCCCGACCGGATTTAAACTCAATCTGAAGCGTGTAATTAACCAAGCGGAATTAGAACTCATTATCACTTGGCGGGCACTCTCCCCAACGCACCAAAAGTCGAGACTTTCCTGGCGCTCTGCCGATAAACGACCCAACATCAGGCCCAATATCACCGTTAGAGCGAACGCAACCAGCCATACTATATTGCGCAGGTGCTTAATCATGTTGAACGCCAACACAACGACTAGCAGCCTTTTCTAACTCCCCATTGCAAAGGATTTGACTGACCATTTGACGCGACGAGATCAAATACAGATGCAGATTCTCCGCTGACAACCCAATCCTCGCGGCCAGCGTTCTATTGCGCTCGACAATGCCATGCAATTGCGACTGCGACAGAACGTCAATTCCCGTAAGGAGAGGATGTACATGAGTGCCACCAATCACCACCGGAGCAGCGTAATCCAGAGCAGCAACATCCAAAGGCATCCACCAAGCTTGCCCCATGAAAAAAGCCCCACCTCCCCACAATGGCAATGACAGCCACACCACCCACTGTTGCCATGACAATGTCGATGACACCAAGGGCAATCTTGACGACATCTTGCTTAGCCGCGTGGTGTTGACGGATGGTGCACGCGGCCCACCCTCAACATCAGCAACTCCCGATGGCTCGACAGCAGGAGGTAATTCGTTGGTTCCCACATTCTCACATGACATTTCTGTCGGCCGGGAAGATACCGACAACACTTCTACCTTCACTCCTTCACAGAGTTTATAACCTATGCGCGGCAAGGTTTGGATAAACTCGCGATCAGGGCATAACTGCCCCAGCGCTAGACGTAGTTGCCGGATAACCTGGGCCAAACTATTGTCCGTCACCTCAAGCCCGTAGGCTCCCCACGCCCCATCCATCAGCTCTCGCTTACGCACCACCGCGCCACTTGAGCTAAGAAGCATGGCTAGGCACCGACTCGCAATGGACCCTAAGCGCAAAGGCTCCTGACCGTTAGCATCCGATCGAAATAAGAGGAAATTGTCTTCATCGAACACCAACTGCTGATCAATCAATACCTGGCCCATAGCACTCCGATAGACAAGAGGAGCGCGCGGTTCGGAATCGCCGAACTGCTCACTTTGGAGTTAAGCGGCCGTTTCGGCCTTACGCCATAGTTTTTGCAAAATAACCTCCCCCGCACCAGCAGACACACTGCGCATACATTACAACTCGTTTGTTGTGCGTCACTGTTTCGTCGCGACGGCTCAATCGGGGCATGAGCGGCAGGGTAGTTACACCGGCTTGAGTTTAAAAGAGATGGGCGCCGCTGCCCACGATCGCATCTCTGTGCCAGCGTGAATGGTGCCGCCATCCACTAGCATGAAGGGGTAATCAGCCATGAAAATCAGAACTGTTGAGATCGACCTGGCCAAAAAACATGTTTGTGCGACCTGAAAGTCGATTGAGTTTCTGTTTCACAGGAGAAGGTACGACCTGATGAAACCGGCTGTTCCATCAGCCGTTTCCTACCTAGACATGCGGAGCCGGTAACGTAAGCAGCTGGCGAAGTCATCTACCAAACGGGCAGGTTAAGGGCCATTAGGGCAACAGCGTCACGTACATCCGCCACTACAGATGGCGCACCCGTCGAGCTTTTCAGGGAGGATTTTTCATCCTGATTCGGCCTAGCCCCCCTCACTTGCTGCCGCAACTTTAGGTACATATCTATACCCCCTGTTCCGGCTTACCCTTCTGCTGGTCCTAGGCATGCCCATCGCCACTCAGGCTGCGAACCTGCATCGCTCGACTTCCAGCGTTTCTTTGGCGATCACGACAGTAATAACGACGGTTTTCTGCAGAAATCGGAGTTACTGGCGGCGGCTGAGAAGCTAGGAGATTACGGCGGCACTCTCACTGAGCCTATCACGACTGAAAACTCCTATTTCACATTGGATAGCAATCGGGACAACAAGCTGTCGTTGAATGAGCTATGGAAATGGGGTCTGCATCATGGGCCTACACGTCCTGAAGGTAAGTGTAACCCCCGATCTGAGTCAACAAAATCATTTAAACTAGGCAAAAAAATTACAAAATATTGTCGCTATCGCGCTATAACTCACATTGTAAAAAACCTCATCGCTAACCACCCACTCAAATACCAATGCATTAATTCAATTTTAGCTTCTGTAACATATTGTAAGACTTCAGCGACTCGCACATTGCGAAACCGATTTATTAAGGATGCTCAGTTATCCAGAGTTTTTTGGGTAGACCGGTCAATACGTTTCGCTCAAACAGGACTTGTTCAATGTGTCGCTTTGTACCTTCTGGGTCTTCATAGTGAATTTCGTTATCAACTAGAAAAAGGCCATGACTCTCATATTCTGGCGTGACCAAAGTACGGCCGTAAAATCGAGATACCGCAAAGTAGACCTGTAAGCCTTTTTCAATTTCATTTTCATCTGGTCGCCTTGGCCTATCTTCTTCAAAAATGCAACCATTCCCCCAATGAGACGTGTAGCTAATCAAATATTTTCCTTTCGGAATTGCTAAGCCGTAGGATTGAGTCACCTCAACAGTGCTGACCAAAAAACCGCCCTCATCTCCTTCAGTACCCAAGGTACCTTTTACTACCGCAATAATTTCGTTACCCTTGAACATTGGCCTGCTGAGATTATCCATCAAGCTGGGAATAGCTTCGGGGCAGTCAGCCCACGTACTAAAAGAAAGCGACATCAAAACAACATACAATATATTTCCATATGACCTCACATCACCCCCTCCTGATCGATTAGCACTTCGCCCTTCGACTCCAAAAAAAAGCGCTAGAAATGGTAATAGCAAAAAAAATAATCCCATCTCTTACGTACCCCTCAACAAAGTAAACGATCGCAATCGAGAGATAGCTAAAATACTCAAACATCAAAGAAAATATAGCTATTTTTTGGGGGTCGTAGTCACATAAAATAACGTCAACAGTAAAAAATACTGCCCCTAACGCAACCATTACGACTAAAAACCACATGATAAGCATTGTGGTTTTTGCCTTATGCATGACTACAAACTCCCAGTATGCGCTATAAAAAATACTAAAGGAAAAAATTCCGACGCAATATTTAATAAGGCAAGGACTCATAAGATTCGACGCATATTCGAAGCCGAAAAAATCAAAATAAAAAAACGGTTTTTCTCTCGCCCCTAAATCACTATCCAGGCACTGCGTAAATTGCATCCAATCATAAAAGAAGACCAACACCGAAAAATTAATAAACAACAGCAAGCATGACAGCTGTAAAAACCGTATAACGGCCTTCCTTATTGAATTTGATCGTTCAATCAGATTCGTGCATCGGAGCTCATTCTTAGCCATAGAGATCATAAATGGGTCGAATCCGGAAAGTAAATTTTAGATACGAGTAAGGGGTTGGCTCACTCGCAAGGATCATTTCCGACAACCACCATGAAAGGACTTCTGGGCCACATCATCGATGCCGTGCGCCTCACTGACGATGATCTGGTGCTGCCAATTGCCATTTTGTCCATCGTATCTTCAGCAGTGAGCCCTTTTGGCAATGCCAAACAGCCAACTCGACCTGCTATGAAGCCCAAAATAAATGGACATGCTGACTACGCGTCGCGCGCTCGCCAAAGTAGTTGTTCAGCGTCCACGCCGTAAATTGATCTCCCGTTAACATGATCACTGATAGAACGCCGACTGAAGCGATCCCCCCAATCCATCGTAACCCTTCCCATACACGACCGAAGTTAGGTGGCATTACCCTCTTCACCTCTACGAGCGTTGACAGCCCCCAGCAAATGACGAAATAGATGAAAAAGTCGAGCAGCAGCGGGCCAACGGCTATCGTATAGGCCCGCGACGTGGCCATACTCGGGGTGTACCAAGGGAGCGGAAGCCATAGCTCATCATCGAGGGTTCGCCCTCCCAGGACGTCACAGTGCGCATGGTCACGCAGGCAAACAGCATCACGGTGGAGAGTAGGCTTTTGCTGAACCTGCTCATGGCGGCTCGGCAAAGGATTGGGTGAGCATCCACGTCGTAATATCCACGGCTAATCCGTCGACTATCGCCTCGATCATGCTGCATTCCGTGGTCTCAGTTGTGATTTCAGACGCCTTTATGCTCCGTTGGCGCAGGGCTCGATACTGCGCTGTCGGTTGTTCGGCTCGTTCGAACTGGGCATCGGCCATCACGATGGTGGGGCCACCAGGACTGATGGTCACCAGGTTTACGATCGTAAGTTTTAGCCGAGCATTCTTCGAGTTGGCATTGCTCGCGGAAGACATGAGTTTAAATCGCGTCTCCAGCCGATCATAGACGGCTGAATACAACAAGTTGAGCACACCGCATGCGTCATCGGCTTCCGATAGCTGATCACCTTGAGGTGAAACACCGTATACAACGGCAGGCAGCAATATGATGTCTTGCGTGGGTACAACCGTTGGCCACGCCAACGTGCTGTCAACCGCAGACACGGATGGGGTGGATGACTGTGCCCCATGCAGTGGGCTGCAAGCAGTCAAAAATAAAATCGTGGTCACTGCGACGTATGCATTACGCACCAGGTGTCATCCTATGGTGTATTGCAGTGTCTCCCCATGCCGCATAGCGTCGTACATGAGCTAACTCGCTCGACGCCGCGCGAACGCAGGCGGCAGAGGTTTGCTTTAGGTCGAGGTGCATCGCCAGGCGAAGCTGATCTTTAAACTGCTCGGAGAACTCTCCAGATTGGAGGCGCTGCAGGATGCACCCCAAGAGCTTGGTTTGGCTCGCGCAACTCAATGCGCAGTGTTTCAAACGACGCGACATTAGGGCCCTTACCCTGCCGTGACCATTACCTTTACTTTCGGCCACAACGAAATCGACGCAGCAATCGATGACCTCCGATCCTTTTTCCTTTAGCCTGTCCGCAAGGGCATAAAGTTTGCGCTTTTTTACAGTTGAAAATTCGATCGGGCAAACAGAATATTCCGACATATAGTGACACCACACATACCGACAAAATTCACTTGCCGTGCCAAACATTGAAGTTGAGCTACCTACCACCCAGCTAATAATAAATAAGCTCTATCGTGAAAGCTCTAAATCTAAATATTTCGCTTATGGTGATTTCGTGTCGAGCGTCCAACAATTGCATTCCACCAGTGACTCCTCAAAAATCATTATCAGTGACTTGAGAGGCAGAAGCTGGTGAAAATACTAGTGCGCGAGTAAAGTGTCGCACACAACCGCTAGTCGCCTTAATGTATAGATAATTGCGACGACAACACCCAAGGACTATCCTCATCAGTCATTAAGTCTTCAGCAATAGAGATAATTACGTCTAAAGTATTGTTCTGCCCCGACCAACTCGCTCTTCCGATAATATAGCTTTTGGCAAACTGCGACCACGACGAAAAACTCTCCCGCATCTCACTATCAACGCGCACCAAAATACGACAAAGTTCGAGCTTCGAAATATAACCACGATCAAACGACATTCGTGCCACGGTGACTAAGCGGCCCAAATCCCACGCTAAAATACCCGCTTCATAATCTTTGAGGAGATATTGTCCATTGACCTTATCCTGAAGCGTGCGAAAAACCGACTTGAAATTCTCCAGTAGACTCATAGCGGATTCAAACGCTGAATATACTTTGTGTTTTACTTCAGATGAGGCCTCCGCAGAGAACTGCTCTAGCACGAATTTCGGCGAGCCGTATCGACCACTATCAATTAATGCATTAAGAACTCGCTGTCCAGAATTTTCTAACGCGCCCTCGCTGTAAACCCGAAAAATAATATCGTACAAAAAGCGGTGTCCATCCTGGCTCAACCATGCCAGCCTTTCATGAGCCTGCACTGGTGAACATATATCCCAGTAAGAACCAAGCCCTTCAACTAGCCTCACATCCGTCAAACCTGTTGTATAGCTATCGCAATACGCCATGATCTGCTCACTATTGATGAGTCCTGCATGAATAGCTCGCTGTTCTGCCTTATCCATAACTGCACTATCGGGGTGTTTGCGGTACTTTTTACCAGACAACGCCTGAAATAGCGTGCTAAAAAAATACTTTATATTCATTATTGGTTCACCCTAAAAGTTGCATTAACCGCTTGATATTTTAGCATGCTCACCAAATCATCAAAGTCCGAGTCTCGCACCATATGATCAGCATCAAACTCGAATTTATTTGGTGTCATCGAGGGCACTGTGAATGTTATTTTTTTCTCTTGTTCTGACGCGCCATCTTCTTGAACTATTGTGGTGACAACCGTGGTTATTGCGTCGTAGTTTACTGTGACCAATTCACCGCGAAACTTCTGGACTGCTGTAAATCTCATGCATCTCGCTTCATCATCAAGAATTATGTTAGCACCTAGACTATTTGCTGCACGCTTCTTAAAAATCGAACTAACCGTACTATATGTGAGGTAAAGCCCCAGCAATGCCAGAACTCCGCTAGCCACGCCAGGCGGAAGTTGAAGCGTAACCTTGCCTATTTTGAGGTTCGAAATCGGATAAAAAATTGAAAGTAGAATAATCGCTGGACCGATGAGGCCAAAAACCAATTCCAGAGTGGAGTATTCTATTTTATAGGGTATGCTTCGCATTGAATCACCTAAGTTTATTTTAATTACAATGGGCACCCTATGGATTTCAACACTTTAACTTTCAGCTTTCAATTGCGGGCTTCTCTCGACGCCATCATCAAGATCTCTGGCAAATTACAGGCCGTAGCCAGGCATCCCACCCCGCCGCCCACACTCATACTTATAGAAAGTCAAACGATTGATTTTTACTGAACAGGGCGAAATTTGTATTATGGACCGCAAAAAGAAAGGGAGTGTGAACTCCCTAACGTCATCTATGGTACGAGCCCCTTTTTTTTCAGATACAGATATAGCGCCACAATTGGGACCATCACTAGTATAGGAATCCAAAAATCCATAAATTTACTCCGAGCAGTCGGGGCTAATTATTTTTTAGGCATATTCTCCATCGCTTGCTTCATCATTTCAGATGCCTGTTTACACGCCGCGTCTTGAGTAGAGCTTGGCATTTCGGACATTTGTTTTTTTGCGGTGTCGTATTGCGCCTTCATCGCCTCGGCCTGAGGGCTAGAGGACACGAACTGATCAATTTGCTTGAAATACTCTTCACAAGACGGGGACACATCTGCGGCCATGGCCGCGCTTGATAGGCATGCCAACATAATTGCGATACTAAATTTTTTCATGCTAATTACCCCATAATTTTTAAAGCAAAAATAATCATTTAATCGATATTTGGCTGACGAGAACGAAGAGCACAATGCTCCAATTCCGCCACCAATCGCTCGGTTTTTTTCATCAACTCACGCGCACGACGCCAGACGGACAAAAAAACAAAACAAACACTGGCGAACACCCTCGACAGAAAATATTCAACCGCATCAGAAAAGTTTGCCAATCAAAAACCTTCAAAGATTTTTGAGCTGCAGTACTACCAGTTCTGACACGGTCTGAATTATGAACTGCTTAAGCGTCGAAAAGATTGACCGATTGCGCCAAGCGTTAGACCCATTAGGACATCAACCAGAACTCACATAAATGGTATATGCATCAGGGATTTTCTGAACAACACTTTGGATTTTACAAACTCCCCCCTATTCCATCCGGCGAGATTGTCAGGTGGTGCCGTGGAATAGAGTTGATTACGTGCCACTGCCTTGGGTGTGATGGTGCTCGCCTAGCGCATCTGCTGATGCGCGATGCACACGGTCCACTGATGCAAAGTTTTAGTTTGCCTACCGAGATTCTGCGATAGTAGAGGAACTTAGCAGGTGCTCTATTCAGCACCAGCTTGCTGGGCTGAGCATAGGTTCCCGACGAAACCACTGTTCTCACCCTCCGTCGCCCGTTGGAAAGGCTCGAGTTTTCGGCAGTTTTTTTTTGGAGGGGGGGGCGTGGCTATCAGGTGACCGCCAGCTGCCGCATCGTTTTCCACCATCGTATGAGCCTCGCGCATGGTGCGTGGTGCGTGGCTAATGCCAGACGGGTCCTTAAGCTGCAGGACGGCAACGAGTGCGCGGGCTGTGTCTACGCCAAATGTTTCGGGATCGGAAAATGCCAGGAACGTTGAGGTCGCGACGCAGCTTGCTAGATTGCCGCCCTGTACAACGCCAAATGCGCAATGGATTAGTCCCGAGCAGCAATCCGATCTGCTGGACGTACAGAAATGTCCACTCCGCAATGTAAGCTGAGTCAATCGTATCCGTCTTGAAGAGCACGATAGCTTTAGGTTCACCTCAGTTTGCTCCTGAGTTGTAGTGTTAACTCATCAACTCATACTGAACCCACACGCGGGTATATTAACTATCCACCTCAGGATGGCTGCATTTCCTACGCTTCACCCTTCTGTACAACATATTAACGAATTCAACACCTCCCTGGCGGTAGCATTAGCAGCAACCTGCATCATAGCGGCTCCATAATTCGCTAGTGCTCTACCCTACTCAGACACATCATCCAATAAACCGTTTGTTAATCGAAAGATCCACCAGCCTATTATGGTTTCGGCACGTTGGTCCTTCAGCTTCCTAGGCACAGATGTAGGTTGCAGTTCGTTTAATGCTGTTGATTGTTGAAACCTCTGAGTCGCGCCTTTTTACTGCTATTAGTGCATGCTCTCCTACATTCCTAACACTCATTCCCCTGCTTCATAGGCCAGTAAAATGTCTCTAAGGCAAACCTGCGCCGTATCAAAATCGAACAGCTTCACCGCGTTCTCCAGTCGCTGGAATCTGGTGGGAGATGCGCCTCGTAGAAGATCCGCGTGTATGGAAAAGTAGTCAACTGCCTGGATATCAAAACTACCCAGGAGGACAATGAGATGCTGGCAGACTGTTTGTAACTCGACGGCATCGACCACTAAAGGTGCATGCTCAACCTCGACGTAGAGAGATAACCGCTTGCGGAGTTCTCCCAATAGTACTTCCAGTGGCCCAGCAAAGGCCTCTATATAGATATGCAACTCATCCTGAGGCCGCTTTGCGCGCAGCAGTTGTTCCAGTGCATCGGCCGCTTGCGCGACGGTGTTGGCACCTATCGTAGCGGATATGCCCTTACAGCTATGGACCAACAACTGCGCCTTCTCCAAATCGCCGACTGCTAACGCAGCACTCAGCTGCGACATCAAGGAGCTCTGGCCGGCCAGGTAGCGTTGCAACAAGTCTGCATACATGCTGTGCTTGCCCTGCACCCGACGTAAACCGGCAGCCACGTCCAAACCCTCGATATTCAAATCGGCGTTAGCGCAACCCATCATCGGCACTGGTGGTGACAGCGACACCACCGCGCGCTCCTGATAGATCAGCGCTCCAGGGAGCCAACGCTGCAAGGCCGCGTAGAGCGTCTGTGGCTCAAAGGGTTTGCTGACAAAATCGTTCATCCCCGCCGCCAAGCACGCCTCGTGATCACTTTTCCTGACGTTGGCGGTCATCGCGATCACCGGTAGCGTGCTCAAGCCAGGCTGTTGGCGCAACAGGCGCGTGGCCGCCAGACCGTCGAGTACCGGCATCTGCATATCCATGAACACCAGATCATAGCGCTCCTTTGCCAACCGGCGCAGCGCCAGACTTCCATCTGCCGCGATATCCACACGACAACCCACCGCCTGCAGCAACTCAGAGGCGACCTGCTGGTTTAGCTCGGTGTCTTCAACCAACAAGATTCGCGTGCCTTCGACCACTCTCCAATCGCCAAGTGGGTCCCTGACGGTTACGCCTTCAGGCACCGCGCTTCGAGCCAACTGTAGACGGACCTCGAACCAAAAATGGCTGCCTTCACCCAATACACTCTCAACACCTACCTGCCCCCCCATCAACTCGGCGAGTTGTTTGGCGATTGCTAGCCCCAGCCCCGTACCCCCAAAGCGCCTTGTCGTGGAGGTATCGGCTTGCTGAAAGCTCTGAAAGATGAGTTTTACCTGCTCGGACGAAAGACCAATTCCGCTATCGGTCACGCTGAAATACAACAACGAGCCATCCGCTAGGGCTTGACGCAACCTCACTTCGATCCGAATCAGCCCACGCTCGGTAAACTTCACCGCATTACTCAGATAGTTAAGCAGTATTTGCCGCAAACGAAGCGGATCACCAGCCACACGTTCCGGTACATCCACAGCGACACTGAGTCGCATATCGAGGCCTTTTTCGGCAATATGGGGACGTACTTGATCAAGTACCTCTTCGAGTAACTGGAGCAGGCTGAAGTCACGAAGCTCCAACTCAAGCTTGCCGGCCTCAATCTTTGAAACGTCCAGAATGTCGTCAAGTATGCCCAACAGGTGCTGGCTGGAGCTTTGCACCTTGCTAAGGTAGTCACGCTGGCGCTCGCTTAGCTCCGTCATCAACGTTAGATGCGTCATGCCAATAATGGCGTTCATCGGCGTGCGAATTTCATGACTCATATTGGCAAGAAATTCGGCCTTGATACGCGCGCTGTCCTCGGCCAATAACCTCGCTTGACGCATCTCATCAACCACTGCGTGCTGGGCGGTAACATCTTCGATAATCCAAATTGAACCCCGGGAGGACAGATGCCCTGGCGCGACAGCCCGAGCGCTCACGCTGGCCCAGAAGCGGCTGGCATCCTTGCGGCAAAACTGCATCTGCTGGTGAAATATCTCTCCGCGGTCCAGTGTCTCGCGGACATGGAGGTCTAACTGGATCATCGCCTCTACTGACATGATTTGGTCCGTCCAGATCAATGGAGAGCGCTGCAATTGCTCACCCGGGGCATACCCCAGCAATTCATCCAACCGTGCATTGGCCTGTACGATCAACATACCCCGCACCATCGCAATACCATAGGGTGCGGCGATAACGATTGCCTGTTGTTCAGCCAACAACGCTTGGCGTTCATCTTCCAGGTTGCGGTGATCCACACTATTTTTCTGTAGTACGGCGATAGCTTGCATGACATCACCAATTTCATCCTGCCGCTTCGGTGTTGGAATAGCGATTTCCAACTGCCCCACAGCCAATGCCTTGATGATGCCTGCGGAAACGGTCAGCGTATTAAGCAGGCGATACACAAAAAAGATGACAGGAGCAATCAGTAGCGCAATCAAAAGCGCAGCCAGCAGCGCCAGCCGGATAAGGTTGTTACCAGCAGCACGGCTATTGGCCTGCGCTTTTTCCGTCGCCGCCTCCAGCAACTTGTCCCGCACTTGCAGAATGGAGTCCATAGTTGGAACGTATCGCGCCGCAAACTCGCCAGTAGTCAGGGTGGGCAAATCATTATCCTGCCAGCTCTGGCGCATTTGTCCCGCCAGGCCAAGGCCTGCGCCAAAGTACTGTTTATCCATGCCGGCGATTGCAGTTGAGATAGTCGGACTGGAGCAACAGCGACTAGTGCGACTGAACACTTCATCACGCCTAATGTCGAGCTGCCCCATAATACGGTCAATGACCGTGGATTTTCCTGGCGTAAGCGCTTCGCGCCGTGCCAGCGCCCGGGTAAATTGCGAGCCGAGCTGACCGGCCTGCTCGCGTAGTTCAGCGGCGACTAGAGCCGCTACGACGGCATCGTTTAAATCCGTACCGTAACGCTCTACCGGCTGCGCTATTCGACTGACAATGGGCGAAGCCTGAGTCGCAACGGCGATCATCCCGTCTATGACAGCATCCAGCTTATCGCCGTTGCGACGGGGCAAAGATTGCGCGATCAACTCGTCGACACGCGAGCGCGCTTGCGCCAGGGTTTCTCCCAAGCGATCCAGCGCTGCCAGTTGACCTGCGACCTCAAACCCAGCTATTTGCTGAATGCTAGTCCGCAGCTGGGCAATGGCCGCGTCGCTATTGCTGCGCGCGACGGCCAACGCCTGCACCTGACTGCTCAATGCAGGGTTGTCACTGCCCAACATGGCGTTGGTCGGCCCCCGTTCTCGGGACACCATTTCAAATACCTTAAGTGCCAGCCCCGCGCGCTCGACATCTCGCACCGCACGTTGGTTGTAGGCGTATTCCCGCCATTGGGCTTGGGCCATCCAGCCAAGCAAGCCTGCTAGCGATAAAGTCCAAATGCCGATATAAATTAGGAGGCGTGTTTTTATCCGCATTAGCTTTTCACATTGAAACCATAGGGAATAGATTGAATCTGTGTTTGCGCGAAGTGCTAACTGCATGCTTTTTCGCATACGAACGGCGAATCCACTCCGTTTTTAAAGCTGTTCTGGATCTATATGTCTTCAATGTTTTTCTCATCGTGGGGACGCTGAACTTCCAGGCCAATGCCAAGTGCCATGTATCTGCGACTAACTGTGTGAGCGCAAACCTGATTCTTGGCCCGATTTATTTGACGATCCCCGCTATGGCTCAAGCGACGCCTAGAAATATCAGATAGTTATCTGGAGTTCCATGCTCCTAGCAGAAAAAAATAACTCGTAATTTTCGCCGACTAAAGCTCGCATATTTGGCAACCACGACTTGCTAGTTGACCTTAATAATCAACGCATCTGAACCTGGACTTTCGACGCACTTTCCAGCAGTCGCTGCCTGATTAATTTACGCCAATGATCGCGTGAAAAACGGTATTCATGTCCTAGCACACGTGCCACCCCGAACCCGTCAACACTGTTCCGGTACCGGATGCGCAATAGATCATCCACGCTGTCGCGCCGCACCAAGCGAGATTGATGAATGCGCATCAAGCCTTCGTCGCCTGCCTCAATGTCCCGAAGTACGGTCCCGTGTTTGAGCAGCCATTCCATCCCGTCTCGATCGCGCGCCGAAACGTATTTGTGATCAGACCAAAAAGCTACAAATCCGCCCGAATCGCACGTCTCTGTTTGAGCGCGACCACGCAGATCTCGCGTCTTTTGATAGCGCTCAAGTTGCATTTAAGCCTCCCAATTACCAAGAATTCATTTTTCAATTTTTGCACCTCGGAGCGGATAACCCCCTCAAAAAATGCCGTCAAACGTTGCTAGGACTACCTAGCATCCCATTGCGGGTCAATCCGGTGATGCGTACCGCCAGTGGAGGATGGGTGGACATCATACCGCCCAAGCCAGCCTTTACTCCGTCGCAAAAATACAGATGGCTGAACTCCTGCGCATGGATAGCCTGTAAGGTCGAGCCCTGGGAATGACTGCCGATTTTCTTTAGCGCACTGGCGATACCTTGAGGAGTGCGCGTGAATTGCACCGCCGACGCATCCGCAAGAAACTCCCGCTCACGACTGATACGGGCCTTGATCAGATTGCCGAAAAATGTCCCTGCGTAGCCCAGCGCCCATAGAGTCCCGCCGACCTTCATGATCGCTTGGGAGAAATTGGTGTCTTTCTTGTCATCGTTCGATGATGAACGGCGATAAGACGCCGTACGCAAAATGAGCGTACCGGTTAAACCTAACAACAATAGCCCGTGAACTATCGCTGTCAGGCGGGTATTGAGTCGCATGTCACCATTATAAATATGGCTGAACTTATGCGCTATCACACCTTGCAGCTCTTCGCGATTGAGTAAGCACATGGCGCCTCGGGTGATACCGATAACGGCGTCCTGAGGCGCCCATCCGGCGGCGAAAGCATTGATCGCAGCGTCTTCCAGCAGGTAAACAGCGGGTACCAATGTTCCTGATGCGATGGCCATTTCTTCCACCACGTTCAGCACTCGATGCTCATCCACATCCTTCGATTCGTTGCTGAGCAGCCGCCCACCAAGTCGTTCCGCAACTTTCTTACCACCAGCCCGCAATTGTGCCGCTTTATAAAGGCTGCCCCCTAAAACCATCGCCAATACCACAACAGTTACGTCACCTACCAACTGCCAATCAGTGAGCGCAACCAACATGGATTTTTGATTATGCAGAATCAGTATGAGTGCCCCGCTGGCGAGGCTGATCAGGCTTATAACTGCCACGCCCATCAATAACACCAGAAGGCTTGTATGGCGTCGAGCACGGTCTTGGTGTTCAAAAAAATTCATTATCTCACTCCAAGTGCGGGCTAGCTGAACATCACTTTAGGAGCGTCCTGGATCTGTATGCTATCGGCAAATACCAGAAAGCTGGCATCGGCATTATGGCCGAACAGGTTAGCCAACAAGACTTGGGGAAAGGACTGCCTATAGGTGTTATAGGTCATGACTGCGTCGTTAAATGCTTGGCGTGAGAACGCCACCTTGTTTTCTGTGCTGGTCAGTTCCTCGTTGAGTTGCACCATGTTTTGCGAGGCTTTTAGGTCGGGGTAGGCCTCCATTGTCACGTTCAGGTGTCCCATGGCGCTCGCAAGGCTCCCCTCGGCTTGGCCCAAATGACTCATCGCCGAAGGATTACCTGGTTGAGCTGAAGCCGCCTGGAGCCCCGCGAGCGCAGTATTGCGCGCGGCAACGATTGCCTCGAGGGTTTCGCGCTCATGGCTTAGGTAGGCCTTGGCCGCCTCCACCAAATTAGGGATTAGGTCGTAGCGGCGCTTGAGTTGCACTTCGATCTGGGCAAAGGCACTTAGAAAACGGTTCCGCAGGGTCACCATCTTGTTGTAGATAATAATGACATAGAGCAGTAACAGTAGAGCAACAATGATTGCAATGACGATGCTAGCGAAAGACATATAGGGATCCTTGAGGCAGACCAGAAAGCACGCTCCGGAGCGCCCCAAAGATACAGGCCGCGCTCACGAAGCGCGCGACCGCTTACGCCACACTTGAGACAGATCGCGCCAACCTTTGAAACTTTGTTGATAACAATGCTCTAGCGACCCACCAGGTTACAGATCGTCACCACGGTTGATTTACAACTAACTACCACTTCTATCTCGGCCGTTAATCGCGCCATGAAATTGACAAACTGACATGTTTAACAAATGACGCCCGCCAAAAAAACACAATACGAAAAATTCGCAAAACACACCCCCCCCCCCCTTGCATTAATTCCAAACTTAACTCCACCTTTTAACTCAGTCCCGCAACAACGCTACAACGCCGCCCCGATGCATAAAATTAGTTAGCGCACAATACCAAGCAGCGGATAGATTGATGCTATCCGGGATAGCATTCCGATAACTTCCCTATAAACCCCTGCCCTACCTTATTTCAATGGGCGTACCATCAGGAACCAATACCCATATTTCACGCATTTCGCTGTCAGTTACTGCGATGCAACCATCCGTCCAATCCCACAGAAAGTGAAACGGCTGAAACCATGCCCATCCGTTGGGCAAACCATGAATCATAATATTACCGCCTGGCGAATACCCATTTTCACGGGCGCGCATTGAATCAATCGCATTTGGATATGAGATACGCAAACTAAGGTAGGCCATTGATTTTGGATTGCGCCAATCGATAAAGTAACGCCCTTCAGGTGTTCTATCATCCCCCTCTTGTTCCTTTGCACCACCATTCGCAGCAGCGCCAAGCGCAATGCGATACTTGGCCAGCAACACACCTTTACGCCATAAAAGCATTTGTCTCTCTTGCTTATTGACGGTTATCAAATCGGCAGAATTACCGGTCTTAACCATCTCATGACCTGGGACGGGGGCTCCGCCCACACGCCCCATAATTTTCGTATACCCCATATACCGATATTAGTAAAAATAGCACTAAGACAAAAATTCGTTTTAACACATAGATTCCTTAAGCGTCTCGTCAAACCATCGCCCGGGATACATTCAGCAGAACCAGACAAGCTATAGAACTAACACCCGAAAGATCTTCAAACATAAAGAAGCCATCCAATTGTAGAGCCTCAGTGTCTTCACGACAGCTTACTGAGGAGAAAAGTCACTACCACCTAAACAACCGCTTCCAAGATAAATACCAGCATCGTTTTTTTTGATTTAGCTTAATCAGTCATAATTACAGCGCCAACATTTTCGAGATCGGATACCGATTAATTTGATGTTGTTGTGGCCCCAGCCTCTACATCCGTCGGTGTGGAGCCATCCAGTTCCGACAACCTAATACTTGCTACGCTGACATCGTCAATTTCAATTATTGCTCCGATGGACTGCCTGATTGCGGATTTCGCATCATCTATAAATAATTCGGGAGTTTCCATTAATGTGATACCCGAATATTTGGATAATACCGATCCAATCACCTCGCTTGCTATTGGCTTTATAATAGCGCTTTCAATAGCCCCCTCATCACCGTAGCGAATGTAAGCATTTGAAATTTCATTTGGTGAAACGCGCCAACTTATCGAGGCATCCACGGTAAATTCTGATGTGGCGTATTTATCGGACGAAGAGTAGGCATGAATTGCGGTCAACTCGGAGATATTAGCTTTGGTCGAAAAATAAACTATATTATCCACTATGGGCGCCTGCCAGCTCAAACCAGGACCATCGACGGAAATTACCTCCCCGTTACGCAGGTGCAGTCCGCGTTCATGCTCCGAAAACACCAGTAGTAAATACTTAAACGAGAGCGACGCACAGATAACAAATCCAAATACTATAAATAATACCTTTTTATGTCGCGAGACCATTTTCATCCCACTCTCCCTTTCATATGAATACCCCCCCTCAATGACGCATCTCCTCACCATGAAGGTTTAATCCGAATAATGAATACTCTCAGCATGGGTACTGCCAACAAAAACACGATTAATAGTTACCGGACTAAACGACGTGCGATCTATGTGGCTTTTTATTGCGCTGATAAGTTTTCGCTTGTTTAGCGCATCCATCGTAGACAAGTGTGAGATTGCCACCCTTAAGCCCTCAGTAATTCTTGGAACAAGGATCGCATTATCCACCCCCTCCAACTCACCATATTTTTTATAAAGATCAATTGCATTCACGGACTTAATCTGCCAACTGACAGAAACGTCAATGTTTATTACATCAAGATCCTTTGTTCTAGCCTGGAAAGAATCCCATTTTGTAATATTCTCCTGCATTGAGATTGACACCACGCTATCGACGAACGGTAATTTCCACCCAGGCCCCGGCATTGCCGTGCCCACCAATCTTCCATTGCGCAAAATTATGCCGAACTCCTGAGCATTGACAGAGTAAAACATATCGCTAGAGACGTAACCACAAGCCAGCACCAATACCGCTACAACACTGACATTTCGCATTGTCAAAGCAGGCAACCCTTTTCCTTAGTGACTATTTTTTACAATAAGCCCCGCAATATAAACTCCGAGAAACCCTATCAATCACTGCCAAATCAATTAAGACTTAATCTCTGGCCACATAGCAGTCAGCATCGACTGCGCACCACGTACTAGCGATAGCGCACACCTACGTCAAAAATTAAGACGAGCGTTATTGCGGCGCTTCCGGCTTTCGATAAAAAAACACCCTCACTGATAAGATCTACCATTCCGCGCGACCTTGCGCAGCAGGCTTTGTCTAGACAGTAAAATATCAGTTACTCAAAAACCATCAGAGTTCAAGTGCGACATGAGCGTAAGCATGAATGGCGCTCAACAATTATTAATTAATCACACTGCCAAACTTAAAAAAGCGGATTGTGGCACATATACAAACGTTTAATAACGTGTCTGGGCAACCCTTGTAGATTTCATTTTTTCCATCAATGAGCGGTTGTGCACCGTCTAGCAATCAGTCGTACAATTTTGCTTGGGCTAAGCACCAGCAAGGCGCCGAGCACATACGCCACTACATCCCACCAATCTGGAGTCGCACCAATAATAGTTCTCAGAACCCGGTTCGATATTTGAAGATCGCAAGCTGAAATTACATATTGAGCAAACTCAACACCTAATCCAATCAGGAGCGCGGCACAGGCGCGCGATATTGGCGATGCGATCAAAACCGCTCCGAACGTACAGTACACACACATCACCGCAAGCATGTCTCCGGCAAATCCACGCACCCACCCCCATCTGGCACCTAATGTCGCAAGAATAATCATCAACAACAAGAGGGCAATGCTGCACGCGAAGTAGCTGCGACTAAAGCGAGCTTTCATGTTTTTACCATTTGAGGGGGGGCGATCCGCTTGAGGGGGAATGAACATCCTAAGCAGTTTCGTATGGCTGAGTATGGTTTTCAGTGATCGCCAATCCGGAATCGTCATAAGTTCCGTAACCCCATGCTAGCGCCGCAATGAGCGTCCTGTAGTTACGACCATCCCCTATTTTATTCGATGACTCATGGGCAAAGCCTGTCGAATGAAGCCCTATTTTCACTAGAAACAAATTTCTTCAGAACCTACGAGGAGGCGATACGCTCAATAACAAAAAATTTCAGCACAAATGAAAAGATGAATCACATCGCAAACAACATTTCGCGCCCCATCAATGACTGGAGTTCCGACAGACGAAACGGCGCTTGAAGCACGCCCAATAATGGTATTTTATTTTGTTTGGCCCAAAGAAATATCCCTCTGCACTCTATTGAATTTACATCCGAAACTGTAATGATCGATGTAGTTGTGGCGCACCCCACGATTTGTTTCATTTTTTGCGCATCTACGCCCAGATCAAATCCATCGAATATCACATATTCGAATTGTTTTCCCATTTTGAACATTCCAATTAGCTCTGAAGCGGAACCGCACAAGCTAAGAGTAAAATAACCCAGATCATTCAGCGCGGCTGCATATCTAAGAAGCGCACCTGCATTTTTGCATACAACCGCAACTTTTCCACAGCTATGACGAGACATATCCTCTCCAAATGATACATAATACTAATCTTGTCTTTACCGGCTAGAACTGAGAAAACTCACCACCAACAGCGGAGTTCAGCACACTAAAAAACTACCGTTGCAAGACTCACAAAGCGAGGATTGACCGGCCTATACGGTCTATATCATAACGGTATGCGCTCATGTTAATTTCGCCCGATTGCGCCAAATAGCCTACCGAATGCGCCAAGTACCCACCTCTTAGCTTAGGGTGCGCCTCCTGCCGACAAGCGGCATATTGAGTCGGGTAATCAGGGAGCTTCACCATGAGGAATATAAAACACGCCGAATCGAGCGCAATATTAGTATTGACTCGTCATCGAGTAGATGTAGCGACCTGCACTTATAAACCCTCCGACCTGCAATCATCGCGTTTTTCAACCGGAATTAATTGAGTCTATCTGAGCGGCCAAACCCGGATTATTTGCGAATGAGCCTGCATTCATCCGGTTCGACCTGCAAGCGAGTGTCGTGAACCGGAATTAATTGCGAGTGGGCGATCGCCTTTTCAGTCTCATTTGAGTAGTCTCATTGAGACGCGCGGATGGGACAGTTTTCTTGTCTCAATAAGGTTGTATTTCGGTATTGGTCTGTTAGCTTTATAGGTTCTAAAAAACTAATGCGACGAACCCCATCATCATTTTAAATGGCGAAAGTCGTGCAGGATATTGCCGTCATTATCTATAAGTAAGGAAGGGGTGTTCGAATCGATGTAAAAGCCTGAGGCTAGGGGGGAGGCCTTGACGAACCTGCCATGACGCGTGATCTGGGGCAACTGGTCGACAGTACGACTCCAAATCACCTTGCCATTTTTTGCGTCCAGTAATTGAAGCACTCGACCTTGGTCCTCGACGGGCGTCGGGTCATAGGCCACTAACACGCGCGCATCGTTCCGGGCCAGGACTGACGCCTCGAATCGCGTCTCACCGGGTGACACCACCTCAAAATTAGTTATCCCTTCTCCACGGAATGAGTAGGGACTGAACCCGTACTCTTTGGTCAGAGCATGATAATCCTTTGAACGTAGATAATCGCCCGGCCCCGGAAGAGATAGATTAGGCCATTGCTGATATTTGCCTGTACGAACTTTTTGATCATAGGATACGAGAACAGAGGGCCTGAGCAGGCTCGCTCCGGGCACGCTTGCGAAGTCAATCCGCCGTTGAGTATTCGTGTAGCTTTCGAAAGGTTGGTCAATATAATCGCTGTAGCTTTTGGCATCCGCTACTACCTCTCCTGTTAACCAATGCACGTTATAAACGCTGCCACCATTGGTCGTCACTTTGAATGCGTCCGGGGAGTTGTAAACAGAATCAATCGCGGACACTCCTATGCTGAATTGCTCCGGATGCCGATTGATCAACTCTTTGTTGAGATCGTCAAATCGCGCGCTGGCTGAATCAAGGTGGGACAAGCGCCGTCCATTCAAGGTGAGGTAAATTTCCCCGTTTGAAAAATGTTGGAACTCTGGACGAGCGCCGGGAGTACCTGGAAGCTCGAACCTCTGAGGCTCAGCAAGTGGTGTGCCCGAATCGAGATCGGTGATGACCACGCGGTATAGGTTGACTTCCCCATTCCCAGAGTCAAGAACACGAACAAATGCGAATTTTCCGTCGCCTCTTTGGTACACCGTCGATGCCTCTAAGCGGTCTTGCTCAAGACTACTCGCTCCGAATGAAGGTCGACCGTCCTGTTTCCCCGGGCTGACAAGCGTGACAAGTAGCAGGAAGACGATGGCCATCCCTCCCCCTAGAATCCCGACTATCCTAAGCGCCGTTCTGCCCCTTGAGGCCTGCTCGGACGCGAGCCGCTCGGCAGCCGCATACTTGACCTGATTCAGTACGCGCTCCAGGTGATCAGCACCATCATCTTCCACCCGCGTAACAGAACGGCAGTGCCGGCAGGTATATTCGTTCAGGCCCGATTGGTCCAAGGCGGTACTTGCGCATTCAGCGCATTTCAGCGTTTTTAGGTCAATGGTCATAGTTTTCTTGGGGTTGATCGAGTGAGGGGCAGTACCGACGGGCGCTCGTGCGTCAGAAGAGAGTCAGCGCAACCCGTAAATACTCAGTAGAGCGAGCGAATGTCATTCACACCAGCGTCTTGAGCAGCTCAGTCTTCTTGGCGTCGAACTCCTGCTGCGTAACAATGCCTTTGGACATAAGTTCGCTGAGTTTTTCCAGCGAGGTCATCACGTCGGCAGGGCTCACTACCGCGGCGGAAGGCGGCGACTTCGCACCCAAGCCCTGCGCCAGGTTTTGCGCCAGTACCTGACCAAGTGCTACGCCGGCCCCCAGCCCCATGGAATCGCCAACCATCCCGCCACCCTGGCTCGCACCCTCGGTAAACTTTGGAATTGCTTGCGCCGTTTGGTACTGCATGAACGCATCCATGTCCTTGCCGACCATTCCCATACCGATCTTCTGATCAAGGATTTTTTGCAGCTCCTCGGGTAACGAAATGCTCTGCACGGTCATGCTGTCCAATTGCAGGCCCAGCTTGACGAACTCGGGGGCTAGCTGTGCCTGCAGTGCTTGAGCAAACTCAGCCTGATTGGCCGCCAAGCCTAGAAAGGAAGTGCCGCTGACGGCAATGGCAGTACTGATGCTCTGCAGCACGAGCCCGCGCAGTTGCTCATCGAGATCCTGTACTGAATAGATGCCGCGTGTGCCGGAAATTTCGGTGTGAAAGCGCTTGGCATCGACCACACGATAGGCGTAGTTGCCAAAGGTGCGCAGGCGTACCGCTCCGAAGTCCTTATCATGGAGGGTAATCGGCTGAGGCGTGCCCCACTTCTGGTCGATTTGTTGCCGTGTACTGAAGAAATAGACCTCGCTCTTGAAAGGGGACTCAAATAGCTTGTCCCAGTTCTTGAGATAGGTCAGAACCGGCAGCGTCTGTGTCGTCAACGTATACATGCCGGGGCCAAATACATCGCCCACCAGACCTTCGTTGACGAACACCGCCATCTGGGATTAGCGATGCTCCACTCTGGATTTCCATCTCCCGCACGGGATAGCGCCACGCCAGTGTTCCATTGTTGGTCTCGGTCCATTGGATGATGTCAATGAACTGCTTTTTGAAGAAACCCAACAGACTCATGCCATTGCTCCTTTTGTTGCACGACCAAACGACGCGGTGCCAATTACGCCAAGCACCGTACTAACCACCAGAACGAACCATAAGGATGCACTCTCCGTGGGCGCGCTCGGCCATAAAACAGGCCCTAACACCAACGTCGCAACACAGGCCAATGCCAACAGCAGCAACAACGCTGAAGCGGTTAAAGAGAGTGCCCGAATCACAGCCAATTGGGCCTGAATCGCAATCAACACGAATCCAGCAAGGCACAGCACTGGAAAAGTCACCCACAGCGTGAAGCCTGCCGGGATAGGCAACATCGCGAACGAACCAAGCACAAGGCTCCCCCCCCGAAAAAAAGAGGTGTCGAAAACTCGTTTCGCTAATCAAAATCCGCCAATTTATAGCTTTAGATGAGTAAATCGGCTGAAAAACTTACCGTAGTATTCGACCCATCCTGGTGTCATTTCGCCTCTGTCGGAACGGCCCCATTTTTCCTAATAAATGGAAGGACCGCTGTAGCGCATCCGAGTACCGCGGCGAGTGACTGAATAATGAGTATGATTGCATCGTGACCTTCGACGTGTGTCCAGGCGCTAAACATAAGCGCCACAAAACCAACCGAAATAAGCACAGCCAATGTTGCGGCCACCTTAGTTCGACTCCCCATCGGGGCGGCGGCACCTCCCATCTGAACTGTAAACAAATAAATAACGTAAATCAAAATAGCTGAAAGGTAGTTGGCCAGAGACAACGGTAAAGTATGTTCAAATAGAATTGATATTGTACCAATCGTAAATTTAAAAAAAATAAATGCCAAGATAGTTGCAGGTATGACGCTCGCCCAACGAGCTAATGGCGACCAGCCAGACATAAAATTAATGCCGAAATTCTCATCAATAAAAGGCTTTTTATTTTTTGCTCGATCACTCATATCACACCTTGGTTTTTCAATAAAAAATTTGAGAGGATTTATAGAAATCGACTCGCCAGCATAAAATGCGCTTAGGTTATAACTGTTGTGACGCCGCTCTCTAACCAACTATCTTGCAATGCGCATGTTTTGGCAATTTACACTGCTGGCGGAAAGCAGCCCCTCATCACACTTTTTCTTTACGTAGTTATATGTACTATCGTCATACTTTAAATCGCTCAAGCTATAAATATTCTCATCCTCAAGTTTTTCCGCAAGTCCGCTCAAGCCAAACTTAAGTGCAACCAACACTAAAAAATGGCTATCGCCGAAAAAATCAAGGTTATATTTTTCTTTTTCTGAGTTTCAGTCATTTAGCATCCCCTGGCTTCAATATTTTTTGCATTTGTCAATCTGATGAGAGCGTCAGCCCAATGTTGTTGGATGGGTGAAAAGTCTTAAATACTTTACTGTCCACTACTCTTTTCTTTAAAACGAGGTTCTCTCCGAGAGGATTAGTCACCACCTTTTATGAAACGGCTTACCTATACCGGAATAGATTTTGATATTTCTACTGCCTATACTAAAAATATTTCTTATCGAATCCGCGACAATCTCCGCCAAAAACTAGGCAAATCGCGCCATCCAACGTGGTTTTGGAGGGGGGAAGTGTGATTTCTGTTCCATTACGGCAACAGCCGGTCTACAGGAGACTAGCCCAATGAAATCGGTTTACCGTACTCTGAAATCCATTTTCTGAGGCGCCCCCCCCTGGTTAGGTGTAGCGAGCACATGGAGCAACGCGACGGCACGCACGACGAAGCTTATTGGCTACGCTATCGTCGACTCACTGTTATGTGACCCAAAGAGCCGCAACTTCTACACACGGGTGCTGCTGAGGCCATTCGCTGTTTAGGCCGTGCACGCAACGAAAGTACGCCCGAGCCAGGCTTTTGTGATTTCATGTCACCTGCGCTACTTGCTGGAAGCCGCAGCAGGATCAGAAGGCGTCAATGACGAAGATTCAGAGGCGTTGATCGGGATCGTTACCGGTGAGGATTTTGTTCCCAAGGGGCTGTCGCTGTCAGACGTAGCGGCCCGGCTACAGAATTACCTTGATTCGCTAGTCGATGCTGCGCCAGGGGACTGGGCGATGCTGTTTGCGATGTGGAAAAGCAGATGAGCCTGACCGAAAGCTGTCAATTGCAGCCGGGTCGAGGCACAAGCCCTTAGAGTTCAACGCTCTACCCATTGATACCCTGAGTTTTCACGTAACGATTTAACGAGCCTAGAGAACGAAAGACCCGTATCAACTCACGGCGTGAGCGCAACGGGTAGTGTTTGCCGCCGCCACTATAGCAACGCCTCGGCGCTAATCGATTGGCGCATGTTCAACTCCTTTCGCTCGATTGCCGTTGCTGCGACGGGGAGGGGCTCGACGCATTCCGAGAGCCTCAGCGATGTCTTCGAGAGGCAGATCCCGCGGGCTCATTTGGCCACGCACACGGGGCAGGCGCCTCGTTTCGCCCGAATATCGGTGGCTGAGTGGGCGCATCGGCTGTCCCGTCGGGCCTGGACGGCCTGAGCGACCTGTAGCACATGCCCCAGTCGTTTGTTATCGACGATTGCCCCTGATTGATTTCACTCAGCCGGTCGTAGGGCACACGCCGCAATACGGTATCACCATCGCGCGGCTCGATGCGCCCATCCGGGTAATGAAAGATCTGGATATTGCGGCCGGCCAGGCGCCGGCTGTGTGGGGTATCGGTGAGCAGATACCGGAACTTGTCATACTGCACGGTCAGTCTTTTAGACAGGTGCCGCGGCTCCTACCAAGCGAAGATTAACTCCATATTTGCGTCATCGCGCACCGGTCGATGGGCGTCGTGATCGGAGCGTGGGGCCTTGGCGAAGCGTGCGTTGTAATCGGCGATGAAGTGCGGCAGAAACGCATTGGCGTCGGACATCGTTTTCTGGCACTACCTGAAAAATCTGGGACTTGGACGTACGACGCCTAAATGGCACACTTACTGTCTTTTCACGTCAAGATAGGGCACCACAGAGTTGGGAAGCATCGTCGTTGGTAGTTTCCCATCCCAACGCTCAGCCTTGGTTAATTCCACCAGGTTCTGGTTACTGGACAACGCCGCCGCTCGCGCCTTAATCGCATCAGCCTCTGCATCACCGCGCAAACGCGTCGCCTCAGCTTCTGCTTTGGCCTGAGCTAGAACGGAGTCCGCCGCTGCCTGGGCCATGGTGGTCTGAATTTGAGCTTGAATTCTTTCTGTCGCAAGCATTTGCTCGCGAGTTTTCACCTGGACTTCAGCATTCATGCGCTCCTCAATGGATCGCTCATAGGCATCGGAAAAATCGATGTTTTCGACCTGGACACTATCGATGATTACCGGAGCATCAATTGAACACTTCAGCGCTTCCGCAATGTCGGCCACAAACTGCCCTCTGTCTTGAACGGCACGAATAGCTGTGTAGCGACCAAATATATTTTCTACCTGGGTAGGAACTTGGCGACTGATGACGCGTGAAACCATGTTCTCGACATCGCCATACCCCCGGTACAATTCTGCTACTTGACTTGGCTCGACATGCCATGAAACCGAAACGTTCAGAGTGGCCGCCTGCTGATCCATAGAATAGGCCGTCAGCGACTCATAACGCGTAGTTTGATTCTGAACACTGATTAACTTTACAGCTTCGATTAGCGGAATTTTGAATGCTAAGCCTGGCTCGGCGGTGCCGACCAATGCGCCATTTCGCAGGACCACGCCGCGTTCTTTTTCATCAATGGTGTAGAGCGCGGAGGAAGCAACAAATGCGGTCAATAGCATTGCTGCCGCTATTGTCGAATACTTCAAAGAATTTATACTGATCGACATATTGGATAGTTCTCATGGATTCTGTAGTGCACGTTCAAACAGTGCCATTAAAGTGCTGGCCGAGTTGAAGACTTCACTGGATGCTTATGCTCGTCTCTACATTTGAATCGGCTTAATTAGCTTGCTAATGATCATGGGCTCTCCAGCGGTTAAGACTTGTAAGAATAAAAAATAGCTTCCTGATACGCGCGACCGTTTATGCAAATCGCCCCCCATTGTATCATATTCCGTATCTTAGAGCGGTAAGTGCCTTCTAGCTCAGGCGTTAAGCCTCATTGGATTCGCTGCTCCGCCGGTCCTCGGGGCTCCACTCTCACGTAAATCGAATGATGGTCTGACGGTAGATGTTGTATTCCCTTGACGGTGCGAACTCTGATGAGTAGATGTTCACATCAACTGGACATTATGGAGTCAACGCGACGCGGTAACGTTGTGAGCGGTATTCAGTTCGTTTTCGGGCGAGATGAATTGCGTCCAGTGATGCGGTAAATTGGGATTAATTACGAATGAGCCTTCATTGATCCTTATCAACTAGCGATCCATTATCGGGAGCCAGAATTAATTGCGAATGATCAGTACCATAAGACTCAACGAACACGGGCAGCAAAGCAGGCTGACCAGATTACTCTTAGCGCTGTGTCTGGCAATCCTGCCATTGCACGCCATTTCCCTTATTGGTCGCGATCAGCGCAGACACCGCGTTGGGTGCCTTATCATGAATATCGTGAAACAAAATGATCCCGTGACGCCACAGTAACATCAGAGTTTGCACTCGTTGTGCCGCAGCCCTACTGCTGATCTGTTTGCTCCAGTCCTGGGAGTCGATATTCCACAGCATTACCTTGATGTCATGGGTCTTAAAGAACGCTGCGCTGTCGCTGAGCCGCTGCCCATAGGGCGGACGGAACAAGGGTTGAAAGTTGCTTGGCAGCGTCTTGTTGACCAGTGCGGCAGTGCGTACTACTGAGCTCTGCCATTCGCTCCAGTGACTGTGGGACTTATGCTCCCATCCATGCAACGACACACATTGATCTCGGTAAAGTTCGCTTAGCTTTTCAGCAGAGGTTTTTTGCAGGCGGACCTGAAACGACCCGCCCAGCACGAAGAACATGCCGTGCATGCCGTGGGTTCGCAGTACAGAGGTCACCGTCTCAGTGTGCCCCCCCACCGCGCTCGGGCCGTCGTCAAAAGTCAGCAGAAACTGTCGATCGCCCAGTTCATCACCATTGAGTTCTGCGTCATTGAAGCTTTGGATTTCGCTGCTGATTTTCGGGAACAACGCTGCCAGGCGCAACTGTTCGTTGAGGTATTGCTCGTGAAAATGCTGACTGGACGTCACCCAAGTGCCTAACGTATCGCCGGCACTAACGGTAAAGCTCGCGGCCAACTCACGCAACTCGGCGAGATTGCGCACAGACGGGCAAAATGGCTCACCGGGGCAATTGGCGCTAGCCTTGCCGTAGCCGTCCAACAACCGCTGCCAAAAGCGCTGACGTACCTGCTCTACCGACTTGATGTCGACCGACTTCACGTCGAGACGCTGCTTCAGGTTTTCGGCATCCAGCCCTTCAGTGTTCAACAACACTTTGCTGAACATCAAAATTTCAGCGCGGGAGGCCATATCGAAGTCCGCTTCACTCGTCAGCGCTCTTGGCCAACCGCTACGGTCAATTGTCGCAAAGCTTGTTGGGTTCGCCGCCTGGGTGGCGCCAATCCAAAAACAAAATACTAACAGCGCATGAGCCAGGTGAAACCACATCAGTCGGTCCTCTGAAATGAACAACGCGCCAAACCAGGCGCGTTGAGATTGCCGCTCTACACCAGTGATTCAGCGGTTTTGCATGCGCCCGATCGCTGTGTCATACACCGGATTGGCTTTTTGCTCCTTGGCCAATTGGTAATGGCGCAGCGCGTCGGCAAACTGTCCGCCCGCCTCGTAAATTCGCGCGATGTTGTAGTAGGAGCCCGCACGCACAGTAGCCGCGGTACTGCCGGTCGCCAGAGCAATGGCCTTGCGGTTAGCCCAGATTGACTCGGCCGTGTTGCCGGCCTTTTGATAAGCCAAACCGAGGTTTCCATAAGCCTGTCCATAGCCATTGTTCAGCTCAATGGCCTGGCGGAAATAAGCAATCGACTGCCCCAGATTACCCTCGCGGTAAGCTGTTTCGCCTTTGGTATTCAGTGCCTTAGCATCGTTCCGCGCCGAGGGGCTAATCGCCACGGCAGCGACCACAACGCTGTCGTCAAGTAATGGCCTAACTTCGCCGAGTACTTTGCCCGGGTCGTCAACGTTCACGCCGCTTATGCTGTCGATGTCCTGAAAGTCGCCACTGCCCGTGATACGGAACACGGTCCAAAGATTACCGCTGCGGTTTTGTGGCACGTCGTAGGTGCGCACAAGAGACTGCCCCATGTACACAAACACTTTGGCTTCACTGTTGGACAGTTGACGCGAGTTCGGATGGCTTATGTTGGTAAAATCATGCACGGCGTAGACGTAGGTGTCGCCGTAATGCTTCTTCTGCAGAGTGATAGTTTCTGGACCGTAACTGTCGATGTCGTCCACATCCAACTCGGCATCAGTACCATTCTTATGGCCAAAATAGATGTTGTTGCCTGGGAAAATCATGTGCGAATCAAGATCTTCCGGGGTCTTGCCCCATGTCAACACGACGCGCAGGCCGTCAAGATTATCCTGCACAGGACTAAGGGCGTAGGTCATGCCCTTACAGGGACACTTGACTACCAAATTGGAGTAACCAGGCTTTTTGATAATCAGCAGGCTGCTGGTGTCATCAGCCACCTCGCTAATCAACGTCAATTGCCCCTGCGCATTGGTACGGCCTACAACGTTCTGCGCACCGTTGCGCTGCAATAAAACCTCCGCATCAGCGATCTTCTGGTTCTTCACCACTGCGCTTAACACCTCAATCGGCAACGGTTCGGCCTGAACTGGAAATGCAGTTAAAGTGAGGACTGAGGCGATTGCCGAAAGTCCCTGCAGCATCAGTCGTGAGTAATAATTCATTTTTTCCTCAGATTAACGATTCATGTGAATAAGTGATGTGGTTTTGTTTGCATACTTGGGCGTGCTCCTAATGGTGAGCGGCATCGCGCCTCTTTAAACTCGCGCTGCGCCAAGCCAGCCAAGCCGTTTCCTTATATCAGTAATGTAATATGTAATCGCTACTGCATACCCTGCATCGACCCTGCATCGACCCTGCATTCACTAATATTGAATAACGCGATCGCCACTATAATGGTCGACAATTTTGGCTAGCAATTTGGCTAACACCCTCCTGAACCAACCGAGGCTGACAAACTGTCGTCCGATTACTTCACTGCGTTGGTCTATTTAGATTTTTTTCGCCCAGCCTGCCTTGTCGGAAAAGCCGCGGTAGAGCGCACACCGACAACAGGAAACTCCACAATTACACCTCCCCTCGCTAAGAACTCCGCCGTATAAGTAGCGAGTTCTTCGCGGTGAATTTCGATTCGTCGTTTGGGATTGTTTTGCGCACTACTACTCATACAAACTCCGTTCCATTGCATACATTAATAGACCGCCGATTGCCGGGCGCGTTTTTTGTTTTAAATTAACTTTTTGGGATTCTTTCAAGAAGTAACTTTCCATACGCTGCAAAACCAAGCACTATCTAGTGTGCGCACTCAGCGCGCCGAGACGTGTCGCCCGCAAACTCTAAATTTAATAAAAATTGCAACAGGCCAAAGACACTTCTCTAAGGAAACTGCACTCTCAAGATTCCGCTTCCATCAAACCTCGATGGATATTCAAAAATGGCTCGCTCAACGCCCCCCCCCTAATGGCAGATCAACACTGATCGCAGACGGTCTACGGATTGGGATCGGTGTCCAATGCCATTGCGCTGACAGCCCCAAACACTCCCGGCAACCAGCAAATACGCTAAATACAGTTCCACGGTCACGCTAACCTAGAAATCATCCCATTCCACATGGATCAGGGTGCGAGAAAGCACCGCATACGATTCCTATCGCGAACAAAGGAGGCGATACGATCTTCCCAGTAAAGACTGGCACGTTTCGCGCTCAAATATATTCAACTTGGGTCGAACGAAATATCAATTATTCCCAAGCTATACAACATGACTTGAAGCCAATACAAAGCAAAGGGATCAAAATCAAGCCGTGAATAGCCATAACAACTTTTAAACCGAATGATAGCCCATATATCTTCCAGAATAGCGCAAGTAAAGACATCGCCAGAGCATTCAACACCAAGAACGAAGCTATGGCGCGCCCAACCTCCCTCTCCATTAGCTGAATCGCGACGTAGAGCGTACCAACCGCCGCGACCGCCAAATAACCAACAAAAGGCTAGGCCGATACAGACAAATGGACACGTTGATTTTTGGCTTTTGCATATCCTAACCTTTCGAGGCGTGATTTAATCCCGCCCGTTCCAACCAACCAACCAACCAACCAACCAACCAACCAACCAACCAAATTAAAGCGCTTGGACTACAGCATAGCGAGGGGATTATCACGCAAGCGAGTACACAAATGCGGAGAATACATAAGGCAGTCACAGATATAAAATATAAGATATAACCACGCCACCCTATTGCCTACCCATACTACCGACCAATAGTCCGAATCGGCAGTCGCATCAACACATTTTACATGGATAGACCCATATTCAAGCATGTCGACCTAGGCGAAATTCATGCTTATTATTGTCAACGTTGCTACGAGCAAAAAGACAGCGTCCAACAAACAAGTATAAAAAATCCGATGTCAGACGACCGACACCGGATTCTCGAGAAAGCCCTCCCGCAATAAAATTGAGTCAATGAACAATTTTATCCACAAGAAATTAACTTTCAACCAGAATAACAAGAATGATTACTCACCCTCGCTAGACAATTACTTCTGATTAGGAATTGTATCAATTGGCCCGCAGCCACCGATAACTTTAGAAATAGACACCGCAGGGACAAAAAGATAGTCGTAAGAACAGTTTTTTGGCTGGTTGTAGACTTGACCTGTGCAGCCAGTAAGAAGTGCAATCCCGGAGGCAATCACGATACCAACAGACGCCTTGATAATCTTTTTCATATTTAATCCTATATTTTTTTGTGTACCATCATTTGATGACAGCAACGCTAAAAATGAGGGAAGCGTGGAGCTTCACCATCTGAGGCCGAGCATAACCGCGCGGCGTTATATACAGCACCACACGTGCCAGGCTACCAAACTCACTTAAACAGCGTTATGGACAGTCACGGCTCGTTTGCTGCGCAACTAGAATAGGTGTTTTTACACGGAGAAGATCGCCCGCTTACGCCAAACGCTTGACCGCTTGCGCCAACTATTAAAGTTTCAACGAACACAGGCGAGGGGCCAACCTATATTTGATAAAAAAACAAGCCAATGTAGGGCCTCCTCACTCCTCACTCCTCACTCAGACCTCGAATGTAGAATATGCGGTCTACTAAATAGAATCCCTGCCCCGCCTAGAAAAACATCGAACCGTACAAACCAGTAAACGAGGCGCCGTCACTGCCTCATAGACGCACTGAAGGCTTGTGCACTTCGCATATCGGCCAATTTCTATCACCAGTACTGACGGCCAGATGACAGGTCGCGGTAGGGACGGCAGTTACCTGCCGCCCCCCGCCCAGATCCGTACGTGCGGAACTACCGCGTACGGCTCCTGCCTTGGGTACGTGACGCGAAGCGATCTTCAGGGTAAGGATGTGCATTTCTCGGTCTTGGTATGTAGAGGTCGGCAAGGCGTCCGTAGCGTGACCATTGAAGCCGATGACGCTGGTTGCGACGTTTGAGGGCTTGCCGCCATAGACGGCATACCGCCAGACGAAAACCGCCAAGACGTATCAGGTTTCCCGGTACCGCGTGGTAATTGAAGTAGCCACTTACCACCCGAGTGAGCCATTGCCCTTGAACCCGGATGGGTTCATGACGCCGGCGCTTCAACTCATCACGGATAACCAGCAGCGTCGCACGCATACGCTTTTTGACCGTCAGTCGCAGCACTTGAAAGTCGCCACGTCTGCTGACACTGCAACAGTGGGTGAAGCCCAGAAAATCGAATGTTTCCGGCTTACCTAAACCTCGCTTCCTGCGATTTATCGCAGCAAAACGACCGAACTCAATCAGTCGTGTTTTCGAGGCGTTGAGCGATAAACCGAACCTGGCCAGCCGGTCCTGCAACTGCGCCAGAAACTGCTGAGCCTGCACTTTCGTCCTGAAACCCACCACACTGTCATCCGCGTATCGCACGACAATTACATCGCCACGGGCGTGGCGCTCGCGCCACTTCCTTGCCCACAGATCCAGCACGTAGTGAAGATAGATATTCGCCAGCAACGGCGAGATCACTGCGCCTTGGGGAGTCCCCTTGATCGCAGCCACCCTACGGCCTTCCTCCATTACACCAGCTTGAAGCCATTTGCAGATAAGCCCGAGCAGGCGCCGGTCTGCAATCCGGTGTCCCAGAAACATCAGCATCCATTCATGGTCGATCTCATCAAAGAACGACGTGATATCCGCATCCAATATCCAGTTCACCTTCTGGCCCTTGAGCGCGACCGTTAATGCATCCAGCGCATCGTGCTGGCTACGCCCCGGCCGAAACCCATACGAGAAACCTAGAAAGTCCGCTTCATAGATCGCATTCAGAACGGTAACAACCGCCTGCTGTACGATCTTGTCCTCCAAAGAGGCAATGCCCAACGGGCGCTGCCTGCCATCGGCTTTGGGAATGTACACCCGCCGCGATGGCGTTGCACGCAAGGCTCCACTGTGGAGCCTTGCGTGCAAATCGGTCACCCGCTGGAGGAGACCTTCTTCGTACTCTCGCCACGACATGCCGTCCACGCCCACTGCGGCATCCCGGCGCAGGGAATAAAAGCTCTGCACCAGTAATTGCGGTGTAACGTGGTGCAGCAAAGCCGTGAACTGCATGCCCTTATTCCTTTGGGCTGCTTCACGTACACCTTCAAGTCCCATCGACGCGCAACTGATCCGGCTCTGTGTCCGGGGCGCGGGGGAAGTGTCGGTGTTTCCCTTGGTACGCCCCTTTCCTCCACTATCTCCGCAGGGCTAGGCCCCTTGTTCGACGGCTTCTCAGGTACTACGGGCGTATCCGACTTCTCAGCGACGTAGACAGCAGGGTTACGGCTTTTGGCCTTTCCCGCTCCGCCCGGCGCTCCCGCACCGGGCATCGCTGAGATCTCCCAGTTTCTGTGCAAAGGACTTCCCGACGTGCACAGGGTCTCCGACCGCGCGGGATCAGAGCATGACTGGCGTATAACGCCATGCTCCGTATGGCCTTCTGCTTCGGTTAACAGCATCGGCATCCCGAATTCCTGATTACGCGGCTCAATGGCTGGCCCATCGGTTTCCCCTGTCAACGCTTCACCCTGCACCTCACGGTGCAGCATGCATGACTCGGGGTCTGGTTGATTCGCCATTTCTTACCAGTATCGAACTTTCATCGACTATCCTCTGCCAGCTTTAACTGGCGCACTAACCGTCCGGGCAACACACCTTCCTGATGCCATCGCTTAAGGCGATGGTGTCCACCTAATTTAAGTGGACACCATTTTTAGCCTTTTTAAGCGGACGCCCATGCCTCAAGAACGCCGTTCCTATTCCAAATCCTTTAAGACCCAGGTCATCGCCGAGTGCGCGCAGACTGACACCTCAATTGCCAATGTCGCCTTGACCCACAACCTCAATGCCAACCTCGTCCATAAATGGATTCGGGTGCATGGGCAGAAAAACCTGGCACTGCAAACTGCCTTTATTCCGGTCAAGGCAGCGCCGTCGATAGCGACGCATCAGGTTCTTCCTGCGACGATTCGAATCGAAGTGCCTCATTCAAAAGGCGTAGTCGTGGTGAGCTGGCCGGCAGAAAATGCAGCGGCATGCTCTGCTTTTTTACGAGACCTACTGCGATGATTCGCATCGACGCCATCTGGCTCGTAAGCGTCCGGTGAAGGCACATTGCGATGGGCTACGCTGTGATCGTTAAAGATTGAGGTTCCCAGTTCGCCCCGCAACAGGCGGAGATACAGCAGCGATTAGCCGTGTAGTGATCGCCGCTCTACGTGAGTCAAATTCACAGGATTACTCACCTGACGTTATCGCTCAGGTGGAACGGAGCTTTGCTCCTGAAGCCGTCAGCGCACTGCTCGATAAGCGCAAGGTTTTCGTAGCCTTGCTAGGCGAAATTATTATCGGCACTGCAAGCCTCGACGGTGATGTTGTTAGAAGCGTTTTCGTTGATCCTGCGTACCAAGGTGGCAGTATCGGTCGGCAGTTGATGGATGTCATTCATGCTACTGCTGCCAGCGCTGGTGTTGGAGCTTTGCGGGTGCCGTCGTCGATTACGGCGGAGAAGTTTTACGCTGCGTTGGGTTATCAGAAAATTCGCGACGAGTTTCATGGGGCTGAGCGCACCATCGTTATGGAAAAACGGCTTGAGGGTTAGTCCCGGCTTTTCACCCACTTATGCGGCAGCAATTCAGTGATTTCACTCGCCCGCTGCGTTGGCAGGCGCGTAAGGACGTCCTTCAAATAAGCATACGGATCATGCCCGTTGAGTCGCGCCGACTGGATCAAACTCATGATCGCCGCAGCCCGTTTTCCGCTGCGTAGCGATCCTGCGAAGAGCCAGTTCTTGCGCCCAAGAGCCCATGGTCGGATCTGGTTCTCCGCCCAATTATTATCAATGGGTACGGCCCCGTCATCGAGGTAGCGCGACAGCGCTGCCCAGCGTTTCAGGCTGTAATCGAGTGCTCTGCTGATAGCCGAACCTTCGGGCACAAGATTACGCTGGGCGATCATCCAGGCATGCAGCCTATCCATCACGGGTACGGCTTTTTCTTGCCGTATTCGGCATCGTAAATCCGGCTCTAGGTCGCGCACTTCGCTCTCGATTTCGTACAGCAACTGGATGTAACGCAAGGCCTGCTCGGCGAGCTGGCTTTTGTTCGTGGCGTGCAGTTCGAAGAACTTGCGCCGCGCATGGGCCATGCAGCCAATTTCGGTAACACCAAGTTCAAAACTGGCTTTGTAGCCGCCAAAATCATCGCAGACCAACTTACCTTTCCAGCCTTGCAGGAAGTTGCGGGCATGCTCACCGGCGCGGCTGGGGCTGAAGTCGTAGACGACAGCGGCTGTTTCGCAGAATTGGCTGGTGGCGTAAGCCCAAACATAAGAACGGTGGGTTTTCTTCGAGCCCGGAGCAAGCATTTGCACGGGTGTTTCATCCGCGTGCACGACCTGCTGCCCGATCACTACGTCACGCAGGGCATCGACCAAGGGTTGCAACTGCACGCCCGTAACACCCACCCATTGAGCCAAAGTGGAGCGTGGAATCGCCAAGCCGGCACGACCAAAAATCGATTCCTGACGGTAAAGCGGAAGATGATCAGCGAATTTCGCGATCATGATGTGGGCAAGTAACCCGGCAGTCGGGATGCCCTTGTCGATGACCTGCGCCGGTACGGGGGCCTGGATCAGCGTTTCGCAGTCATCGCAAACCCACTTGCCACGAACATGGCGCTCAACGGTAAACACGCCCGGCGTGTAGTCCAGCTTTTCGCTGATGTCTTCACCTATGCGTTTGAGTGCGCAGCCGCATGGGCAGTGGGTGTTGTCCGGCTCGTAATGGATCAACGTGCGTGGGAATTCTGCCGGCAATGCCGTGCGCTTGGGCTTCTTTTTTTGCTCGGTCGCCGCAGGCGCTATTTGCAAGGCTTGAAGCTCGGCTTCAATCGCCGCGATATCGGTATCGATCAGGTCATCAAGCAGGCTGGCCTGCTCAGGATTCATCTGCTCGCTGCGCTTGGCAAACTTCAAACGCTTGAGTTGTGCGATCTCGTGGGTCAGCTTCTCGATCACCGTTTGATCGCGGTTGATCTTCTTGCCCATTGTTTCGACCGTCTTGCCCATGGTCTCGACCTGCGACAGCAACTGCGCAGCGAATGCACGCAGTTGATCGGGGGTCATTTGATCGAGATTGGGCGAGGAAGTCATGCCGTGGATTTTACCAAAGCAGATCGCTTGCGGCAGTAGGTCAAGGCGCTAATTACAGCTTCTTAAAGCAGTGTGATTGCACCGCCTGCTCCAACGCGTTGCCAAGGTAGACCGAGTACCAAGGCCTGAAGTTGCTCGTTATCCAGCTCCATTTCGCAGCCTTGTCGAATGCCAGGCCAATGAAACTTGCCTTGGTTCAACCGACGTGCAGCCAGCCAAACGCCAATGCCGTCTTGTACCAGCACTTTCATCCGAGTCGCGCGGCGATTGGCAAACAGATAAGCGCAGTGCGGCTTCGCCGCACCGAAGACCGCTATGACCCTAGCCAGCGCCGTTTCAGTCCCTGCGCGCATATCCATGGGTTCGGTGGCGAGCCAGATGGCATCGATGCGAATCATTGCGTGAGCCCACGGACAAAGCGGGCGCACCCTTCAGGATCAGAAGTTGGCCATTTCACTGTAATCGATTGATCACCAAACGGCAGATCAATGACCGCCGACGTTTCAGTCTGCCGTTTTGGCGTAGATTTCACTGGAATAAAAGCAGGTAGCACCGCTGGCAGCTGATCCCGGTACAGCGGCATCCACTTTCGAATGACGTTGGCGTTGATGCCATGACTGATGGCGACGCCGGAGATGGTCGCGCCTGGTTGCAGACATTCCTGAACAACTTGGGCTTTGAACGATTTAGGATAAGAGCTTCGTTGGCGCATGGAATTCCTGACGTTAAGGGCGATAGCGTCCGCTTAAAAATACGCGGACACCATCGTCCTTAATTCTGGAGTTCGGAAGGTGTGTTCGCCGGCCCCTTACTCTGGCTCGCCACCGAGCCCATGGACATGCGCGCCGGCACTGAAACCGCGCTGGCGCGGGTCGTGGCCGTGTTCGGTGCGGCGAAGCCGCACTGTGCTTATTTGTTCGCCAACCGCCGCGCCAATCGCATGAAAGTGTTGGTGCATGACGGTGTAGGGATTTGGCTGGCCGCTCGGAGCTTGAATCAAGGGCGGTTCTTTTGGCCGGGGCGTGCGGCACTGCTCTGAAGTCGAGTTAGATGCAGAGCAACTTCAAGCCTTAGTGCTCGGTTTACCTTGGCAACGCGTTGGTTCCGGCGGAGCCATCACGTTGCTCTAACTCGTCTGCAATGGCGCGCTTGCCAGCGCAATTAACGCTTCTGTCGTAGGTGAAAATCTTGGCGTCATGGCGTGCCCTGGAAATGGCCACGTAATAAACATCTTTCGCGGTTGTCCTGCTTTTTGCGTCCGCTCAATCAGCACGCGGTCTGCCGTCAAGCTTTGGCGGCTGTGAACAGTCGCTGCATAACAGCATCGGCATCTCGAATTCCTGATTACGCGGCTCAATGCTGGCCCATCGGTCCCCTGTCAACGCTTCACCCTGCACCTCACGATGCAACATGCATGACTTGGGGCTTGGTTGATTCGCCATTTCTTACCAGTATCGAACTTTCATCTACTATCCTTCGCCAGCTTTAACTGGCGCACTGACTGCCCGGTGAAGTTGCCTGCCGGACAACGTACTTTGAAATCCTTTTTGTGAGCGGTCCCCTTGGCCGGAGTTCCCCTCAGGCGCCTTAGCGCGAGTTCTGTAGAAACACCACATAGCCCCTGAACCAGGGGCTATTGCGCAGGTATGCCGGCTCATCCCATTCGCCCCCCTGAATTAACCCAACCTTGAACGGTAAACCCATGCGGCTCACGCGAGGCAGGTAAGCCCCGTAATCGGGAATGCTGTGTCGCCCCTGGTAGGTCTGTACCACCACTTCGTCTACCACGTCCTTGAGTTGTGCAATCACCTCTGGGTCGGAGTTGCTGGTCCAATCCATCAGACCAGTGATGCTCAGGCGGTATTGGACAGGCAGGCGTTGACGCAAGTCGCGCAGAAAGCTGACATATTCATTTAGATAGCGGGTGTGGGCATCAAAGTCGATCTGTATGCCGGTCACCATGTTGCCGGCCTGCTGCCAGCGTTGTACCTGTCCGAACAACTGGCGGTACACCGACACCGGCCAGCGCAGGGTATGGGCACGATAGACCACCCAGACTTCACCCCGATTCAAGCGCGGGATGGCCATGCCCTGCGCAATCAATTGCACGCCACGTTCGGGTTGCCGGCGGGACTGGCTGATCTGGCCTTGCAGGATGTACAGGCTCTTGGCAGTTGCCAGCACTGGCTGCGGTTTGACGCCGCTCCACAGCCAGAAGGCATCATACTCCCGAGCCACGACGGCAGCATGGGCGTTGCCGGCCAAAAGCCAGATCGACAGCAGGCAGTACCAAAGACGCATCTGACCTTACCAGTAGTACTGCAGGGACTTACCCCACTGGGTATCGGCGAAACTGGTCTTGAGCAGGCGGAACCAGTCCTTACGCACGGTGGGGGCGACATCCGCGCCACCACAACTGTTGTTGCCCGATGGAGCAAAGCAATTGATCGCGCGGTACAGCGCGTAGGCACGGTCATTGGGCGCCGCTTTGGTGTTGGCGATCACGCTCTGGTAGCCATCGAGTCGGGAGAACAGTTCGCCTTTGAACCCAGACGGTGTTCCCCCCAGCGTATCGGCGTTGGGCCGTTGATCCAGAGGCATGCCATCCAGGCCGTTGCGCAGGATGAATTCACCCAAGCAATTGAGTCCCGACGGACTTTTAGCATCTGTCTTCAGGGCTGTTGCGGTTTCGGCAATACTGGGGCAGGTGTAACCTGACTCGGCCTTATCGCCGCGCCACTGGAAGAGCGTCAATGAACGGCCCTCCCCAAAAAGGTAACCCAGGCTGACGCCCAATTTATCGTCGATGGGGGGCGCTGGCAGTTGCTTGAAGTCCTGGGCGAAGTTGGCGTACTGCTTGTACAACAGATCTTTGTAAAGCAGGACGAACTGCGCCGTAGCGCGCTCTGTAGGATCGCCGGCTTGGGCTATCTGCTGTTGCAGCAAAGCGGCATCGGCGACTTTGCGTAGTAGAATGTAACGCACCTGAGAGCTCTTGATCGGCGAGTTCAGGGCGAAGACCATCGCCAATTGCTGGCTACGTTCGTAATTCATCGCCAGGGCCAGCTCCAGCTGCTCCCGCTGCAGGGGCTGTTTGGCCAGCGGCAGTAATTGCAGCCACAGCGCCTGGGCGCCTTCCCAGTCGTGTTTCGCTTCCAGGGCCAGGCCGCGCAGGGTCTGCTGACTGAAGGCGAGGTAGTCAGGGTTTTCCGGTACATCAGTCGGCAGCCCTTTGAGGGCGTTGTCCGGATTCTTCTCCACGTACAGGGCAAAGGCGGCCAACAGATAGTCATACAGCGCTGGCTGCTTAGCGAATGCGGTCTTTTGCTGCTCCAGGGTTTCACGAGCTAGCGTGACTTGCTGGTAGGGTCGCATGCGCATCAGGTCGTTGACTGCCAACAACAGCGGCACCTGCGGCATGTCACCGGTGATACTTAGCAATTTGATGTCAACCTCCTCGACCAAATCGTCGAGAGACACATTGCGTTGTGACTCCTGGCTCTGGGTGAGTTGCCAGGCGAAGTCTTCGCCGAGCTTGCCCGTCTCGCCACCGAGCCAGTGCACCCGCCGCATCAACCCTTTGGCCGAGGCGGCGTAAAGCCCTTGTGGGTAACGGCTCAGGTAGACATCGAAGCCAGTTTCAGCCAGCAGCAGGTGGGACTTGTCCATATGTTCGCGTGTTAGCACATCGTATTCGTCGAAGGCGTTCTGCTGGGCGGCATTGAGCGCTGTGCGGGCCTCCATGTAGAGCGCGGTCTCCTTGAGCCAGGCTTGAGCACTGTCCTTGAGAGCAGTGAAGCCGGAGCTGGCTTCATTGAACTGGCCACTGTAGAAATCCGCGGCAGCTTGCAGGTACGTTGCGAAATCCCTGCCCAGCTGGCTCTGGATATCACCCGACAAGTCGATGTCGTCTTGTGTGCCGTCCTCGTTGCAGACTTCCAGCAGTTGCATCCGGCGATAGGCCAGTGCCACGCGTTCAGCAGGTGTCAGGTCACTGTCGACCAACTGTTGGAGAAAATCGCGGGCGCTGTCATACGAGTTGCTTCGGCAACGGCTGCCTTCGCCGGACAGAAACGCATCGCCAGCGATTTCGATTTGGTCAGAGGCCTGGGTGACACCGAGCTTTTCCAGTAATGCGGTCAATGTAGCCGCGGTGGCGGGCACCTCGCCGGTGTGCTCCGGCTCCGTCGGGTGCAGGCGGTATACCCCGAACGGTACAGGCCCGTAGCCCTCTTCAAGGTCTTGGCTGTCTAGCGCCTTTGGCGTCAAACGAAGGGTGCCCTTGTCCGCCAGCAGCAGGCGCAAATTGACTCGGTTGTCGTTGCCCGGACTTAGAAATGGCAGGTTGTTGCAGAGGTCTAAGGAGCCGTTGAGCACCCGCCAGTTGGGGTTACAGAAGTCGTCGAAGCTAGCTTGGGCCTGACTGGAAAGAAAGGCGGTAATTGCCAGTGTCAGTGATGACAGAAGACCGATTCGCATGAGTTGTCCTGGAGGATGGTTTGGAGTAGACGACTTGGGTTTTGCAGAATTTTGGGGGCGGAGCAAAATACGCGGGCACAATCGTCCTTATTGGCCAGGCTCGGAAGGTGTGTTCGCCGAGCCCTTACATCCGATCGCCAACCGCCGGTTTTACCAGCCACCCCCGCCTCCCCCGCCCCCACCACCCCCAGACTCTCCCCCACCAGAGGAGCTGCTATCAGACGAGCTGCTACTCGAACTAGAGCTTGCCCCAGACGACGGGCTCGGCGGTGGCGTTGATGCGATAACGGCGGCAGCGGTCAGCGCGCCACTGAGCTCGCTCGGCGTGCTGAAGCGACTGCTATTGCGGTACCACTCGGGACGATAGTCGGGTTCGGCCAACTCGATAACGCCGGACTCAATCGCCGCGCTCAAGCGCGCCGTCCATTGCTGTTCAACCCCAAGGGCCATAGCGTAGGGCAGGTGCTGCTCGTAGAGGGCGATGGTCATCGCAGGTGCATGGGCGGCGCCGGCCAAGGTGCCGCTTTCGGCCAACTGCAAGTACTCTCGGTAACCTTCCAGAGCATCTAAGATCTGGCGCCCTTCGACTGTTGGCGCTTCTAAGAGGCGGCGGAAGAGCACAATCTGGATAACGATCAAGGCCACGCAAACGCCCGCAATAAGTGAGGTCGCCACGATAACGCGAAGCCCGACCAAGGCGAACGGCAAACCAAACAGTATCAACACAATCCCCATCAGTCGGGATCCGTATCCGCTTTTGGTAAGGGTCGCCCAGCCGAAGACCATCAGGCCAACTCCCAAGATAAATGGAAAGAAGACGGAAAGCATCACCAGCGCATCGCCCAAAAAGCCCATCACCACAAAGGCAATCACCGCGCCCAGCACACCGAGGCACCAAGGTTTTCGGTTTTTTCTAAAAAGCTTGTCGCCCCACTCGCTGAGTTCTTTACTGTGGGCCGCCAGCGCCTTACTCATTGCCTTGACGTATTTATTGCCGACGCGAACCTCAGCTTTGCCGCCGCTGAACAAATGACCAAACAAGGCCTTTTCATGGGCCTGGGCGTTTTTGTCCAGCTTGCCGGCGGTGATGATAAACGCGGCGCTTTTCGGCGCATCGGCAATGCTGAGCACCTTGCGCCGAGCCAGATCGGTGACAGTAACTGTCATCGCCTCGACATCGCTAAAGCGGCCGCTGAAACCCTCGTTCCAGACATAGCCGGCACGTGCTGGACTCACCTCTTGAGGTGCTTCGTAGCGCGGGAAGATCATACCCTTGGCAGGGGCGGCGCCGACCTTTCGCCACCAATAAACGTAGTATGCGAACAGCGTCAGCACAGTAAGTAGGCCGACCGCGGGGCGGGGGTTATCCCAGAGCAAGCGCAGCAGCTGCATCACCGCGCTGGGATGTTTGATCAAACCAGACGGCCAGTCCAAGGCAATGGTGAAGCCTTCATTTGCGCTCAGCGGTCGGGTGGTAACTAGCTTCACGACGTTATCGCCGCGGCTTAGCACCTTGTAGGCGCCGCCGGTGGTCGAGCCGGCGTAGCCGGTATAGCCGGCCATCTGGTCGATGCGCGCGCCTTCGGGCAACTCGATGGTGGCCGTGGCTTGGGTGATGGGGAACGCCCATTGGTTGCCAGTGAGGTTCCAGTACAGCTCATCCTTATCAGCGGTGAGGTGCAGTTGGCCATCCATACGGTATTGCAGTTCATATAGATGCGGGCCTTGCTCGACGTCAGAATCTGGCGAACCGATGTAGTAACGCACGCCCCACTTGGTGCCTTCTTTTTTAAAGGGCTCAATCTGGCCGTCGCGAGTCACACTGAGCAGGTCGATAGGTGTTTTACGCACAAAGCCGCTAGGCAAACTGTAGGTGGTGGGAATCTCGCGGTATATGCCGTGCCTGATCATGTTGCCAGCGGCAGTCACCTGAATGCGCTCGGTAATCAGCAGATCGCCCTTGGGCTCGACCTTGAGCAAGATGTCGAAGTGATCAATGCGCTCTTCATGTTTGTAATTGGCGGCGTCGCCCACGTAGTCGCTAGAGTCAATCGCCAGGTCATCGTTATCTTGCAGGACCATAGTGGGAGCCGGCGCATGCTCGGCGTGGGTGTCCAGCACCTCGATGTACCCTGCCAGGGCATGGCTGATGGACAGTGCGGGCACTAGGCAGAGCATCAGTCCTAGGGCGTATTGCAGTTTTCTAGGCATCTTAAAACTCCATTTTTGGCGGCTCGGCCTGCCCGGCATCGTCCAGCGTAAAATACGCCACCCGGGTGAACGCAAACGCGTAGGCGAGCAGGTTAGTGGGCACCGATTCGACCAGAATGTTCAGCTCGCGCACCGCGCCGTTGTAGTAACGCCGGGCCATTTGAATGCGGTCTTCGACGTCGCTGAGATTTTTCTGCAGGTCGAGGAATAACCCGTTGGCCTGAAGTTCAGGGTAGGCCTCGGCGCGGGCAAATACCTGCTTGAGGGTATTGGACAACGCCTCCTCTACCTCGCCGCGTTCGACGGCGTTGCTGGCCTGATGCTGCTGGGCAACGTTGCGCTGAACGGTCAGCGCGGTAAGGGTGGCGCTCTCATAAGCCGCATAGAATTTCAGGCACTCGACCAACTGTGGAATTAGACTGGAGCGGCGCTTGAGCTGCACGTCAATATCGCTCCAAGCCGCCGCCACCCGAATGCGATTGAACACCAGCCGGTTGTAGCCCCAGATCACGCCAGCTATCAGAAGTACAACTACCGACACCATGCCCCATATTATGAGTCCCTGCATGCTATCCCCACTCTTGTCTCGATGCCGTCTTAAGTTGAAAATTTTTGTACGGACTACTAGCAATACAACGGTGATATTTGCCATCACGACTTGAGCGAACAGCCACCAGTCAATCCCCACTCTATGTTCATGCTTATCACGCAGCAGTACAGTCATCACAATGCTGCTCATGACTATCAGCTTCAATACGCATCGGTCATAAGCAAAACAAAAAGCCTCGCAGAACTGCCCCTTCAAAACTGGACACTAACTCCCATTAAATTGAAGCCATTGAAAAGCACCTGAACGCCCTCGATGAACGGTAGTTCAGGGATCCGTGCGGATGCTGTTCGTTGTAGTGTTCGAGCGCAATTGCCAAGGTATACAGCGCCGTTACTTGGCGCATCAGGCAACCCGCCTTCCGCCTAACACCGCCAGCTGGCGATGACAATCATTTGAAGCTTCCATTTGATTCGCACCAACGGAGAAGGCTAGGCTATTAGAAAGCGGGACCTAATGTGCAATCACAGCAATTCACTACAGTCCTTCATGGGATTTTTGTAAGCAAGTATGGGGAACCGAAAAGCACGTAGTTCATGGAAACCCCTTGGACCTAGATTGCCCATATTATTTCACCAGAGCTAAATCCCTTCCAAATAAACGTATAGATAGGATATGTTTCGCTGCGCTCTGATCAAAAAGAAAACTCTGGCGCACCCCAGTATTGGCCGGGATGGTCACCTCGTCAGGATTAATCAGATCGGGAAGTAATGCACTGGAGTAACCGCCCTCTTCGATCACCAGCAACGCGCCTGTTTGCCTGAGATTGATCAGGCGTACTGGCTTATTGGTGTTGTTTTTGAAGCCAATCAGGACTTTCAGTCCAGTGTCATTTACGACACCATTGTTGAGCAGCTCAACAGTGAGCATCTCTGCCATTGGCTCAAGACCAGAGAGAACTACCGCACCATCACTGCTTTCAGTGGATTCACGGCCTTTGGTGACACCCTCAGCAATGCCGCCCGCCAGATTCTTGCCCGTACTTATTAACGAAGACATTACCGAGCTGGCAGAGTCCCTCAGCGTGTTTGGCTCAGGCGCGGATATATCTGCAAAGGATGCAGCAGGCAAAAAACCCGCCATCAATAACGCGGAAGCCCATAACGCCTTTTTTATCATGTTCTCTTTTCGACCTGATTTTTTAGTGAGGATTAGTTCCCAATGATGAACGAGCGCCATTAACGGCGCTTGACCCCTTACGCCAATAAGGCGCTTGGGGACGCCATTCGAAAATAAACAGGACATTTTTGAAATGCGATTTTCTTACGCCGGTGGGCCACCCACCTTTGAATCTAATAGGCCAATTGGTGCTTGCCGAAATCCTGCTAATGCGGGATCAGGGGCACTCTCCAAAAAAACGCAATTCAGATTTACACACCCATCGACTGAAAATCTGAAGGTCTAACTGACACCGATGCGGCAAGCTCTTTCGCCACAGATCAGTTCTCATTTGGTACATAACTGCCCGTTTGCTTGCCGTCCGCATCAAACACGTTGACTCGGTTTTCCTCCTCTGCATCCCACACCTGATAGCTAGCTTCATTGCTATCGGACCCTATCGCGTACGAACGCAGTCGACCTAGTTTTTTCACCACAACGTTGTCTTTGTCGATCAACACCAGCCCATAATCAAGTTTGCTTTCTACCACGCGGCCTTCGTCAGTCAACTCCATTCCTTCGCCCCCTTCAATCTCTGCGGCGGCGAGGTTTTTCTGGAACGAATGGAGCGTCTTGTAGGTGGGCGGCACCCGCACCTTTCCGGCCAGGTCAATGGCGCCGTAAAGTTCACCCTTCTTGATCACGGCCATACCATTGGAAAAACTCTGGACCTCATCGTACGGCAGGCTGATGGCCAGGGCTTTGCCTTGGGTATCAATAAACGCGTACTTATGGCTTTTGCGATTCTGGACCAACAACGGCTGATCGTTGGCAAACTTACCGAGTGCAGTGAAGCCCGGAGGGTTGATTTTGTTCAGACTCAGGTCGTAAACATCGCGCTGTAGTTCATCGGTAGAAGTGGTGTAGATAAAGCCATCCGAGGCACTGATGGACTCGTAGCGTGGCGCCAACAACTCCTTACCAGAAAGGGACCAGATGCCATAGTTGGAATCAATACGGTAGGTCTTGGTGCCAGGACGGGCAATGAATAGTGTGCCCACCACTTTCGGGTTGACGTATTGCATCGGCACCACGATCTGTTGCTTTTTTAAGTCGTAAACACCGTAGGGACCGTTGGTGTGCTGCTGGACCACGATCATGCTGTCATTGATTTGTTGCTCGATGCCATCGAACGGCAGTTGCTTGAGCGTGTTGGTGCCGGAGGCAAACGTAAAATACTTCGTGATGCTCTGTCGCCACCCATCGTGATCACCATCGTTGATATAGCCCACCACCATGCGGTAAACGCCGGGCACCTCGGTGTAATCGATCCGCTCAAAACGTGGCGCCACCACCCATAGGCCATTCTTGTCAATGAAGCCGCTGTTGTCCGTCTTGTTGTCGAAAGCGATGTAGCGCTCCTGCGTGGATTCAGCATTAGCCATTTGCAACTCGACCGTTTGCTTTTGTGGCGCTTGCAGCACATAGATCACCACACTGGCTGGGGTGGCGTCGAAACGATAGCTGGCAGAGGAATAGGCTAGCGTCTCGGGTATTGGGGACAGGTTCTTGGTGAACATCGTCAAATGTTCTTGCAGAGCCCGGGGGGTTTTAAATTCAGTGAAATTCCTACGGATGCGCAACAATTCAGCGTAGTAAGTGCGTAGGTTGGCGATCTGGGGCGGGCTAATAACGCTATTGGAGTTACTACCGTTGTTGTACAGGGCCTTGCCGTCGTGGCTCATCCCCTGGATCACGTAGGTTGTTCCCTTAGGAGTGGCCAACATCAAGGAAGCCTCTGAGCCTCCCAGCGCTGTCAGTTGGTAATATTCCCCACCACCGAAAGTGACTTTGGAATGGTCTTTGTCCAACACAATTTTTTTGAAACCTGGGTAGCTCTGGTACGTGACTGCTAGGTCAACGTGCTCCAGCGGTTTGTTGAACTTCAGTTCGACTTCAGTGCTGTCCTGAGAGAGGTCTTCGGTAGGCGTGATCGGAATTCCCACGTCGTTGATAGGCAGTTGCGTACCATCACGCCAATATAGGGTTTTAACCTGATAATGCTCCTGGACATACTGCTCCGGTGTGGCTGCGCGCTTGAATACCTCCTGTAACGGCTCGACATTCAGCCTGATACCGGACTGGTTGTCGAAATACAATTGCTGAAAAGTCAGCGATGATTTGAGTTGCGCCAGCGCCTGCTTTACCTCTTCGGTGGGCAAGGGCACAAAGAGCGGATCGTAGCGAAGCTCTTTCTGTTCCTCGGTTTTCGCATTCTCGACTGACGTAATTTCCAGCTTAAGATTCTGAAACCTATGGTTGAGGTTTACCGTATCGCGCACGTCGAGAATCAGGTAGTTAATGCGCTTTTGGGCTTCCGACAAAGAGAGCTCACCGATGTCAGCATCACCACCTTCATTGAGTTCTTCAGCGCTGTAGTTTTCGCCGCTGAGGGGGGTATTCTCCGCCCGCCAGTCCATCAGGTAGTAAGTCGAACCGCCAATGACTGTGACGATGATCAGGGAGCTGGCAAGAAGCTTGATTCGGTTCATGGCTATTTTCACTGTGATCAAATTCGAGACTGGGGGCTCAATGGGCTGCTAGCAGAGCATGCGTCTTGGGCATCTCCGACTGGTTGTTGGCTTTGGATCTTCGCGCTTTCAGGTAATCCCCGAAGGGCTGGATACTCATCCGCCCCTTTGTTCGCGCCCATCGCGCTTAGAAACTGCTGTTGGAGCCTCAGCATTTCACCGGGACCTATACGCTGGTACTCAAGACCGAAACGTGGAGCAACCTCGCTGATAATCTGGCTTAAAGCTGGATAATGCCGATGGCTCCAGTGCGGGAACAGGTGGTGGGTCAAGTGCAGGTTGGCTCCGCCGAGCCAATACCCCAGCCATCGCGGCGTGGTCGTCCAGTCGATGGTGGTAGCAAACACATGGGAATACCGACCGCTGGGTAAAACGCCGCTTTCCGGCGCCTGGTAAAATTTCGCCTTTGCCCAATGAGTGCCGATGATCAGCATCACGAACAGCAACGAGGAGAGCATTTGGCAGCCCAAGTAAATGAGTGCGATGTAGAGCGCACTGATCGTCGATGGCAAAACGCAGAGCGGGATCAACAGCGCCAATAGCAGGTGCATGCCTTTGCCAAACACAAACAAACTCCACCCGCGCGCGCCTTGCAGCGCCATGCGCCTGGCAACCGGCGTTTGCCCCGCACGGTCCAACCAGTCGAACAGCCAGATGTAATAAGGGAAGGTCATGGCCGCGACAAGTGGCCAGTAAAAGCGCTGAACCCGCATAAAGGGTTTCCAGCGCTGGAATGGGGTCTGACGCAGAACGCCATTGGGTTCAATGTCGAGGTCGTATCCCTCAACGTTATTGTACCCGTGATGAAAAATAACGTGACGCACTCGCCAGCATTCAGGATCAAGACCTAGCGGTATGCTGACCAGGCAATTGAGCCAACGATTAGCCCAGCGTCGTTTGAAAAACGCATTGTGGGACGCATCATGGACCACGTTGACGGTGATAAACATTGCCGTAAAAATGAAGCCAAAGTAATAACCGAAATATGTCCACCCGGTGGATTGCTGCAGGCTCATGCCATAAAACCCGGCACAAAAAAGCGCCAGCCCTAGTAGCTTGGCGATCATCCCGGTATCGGCGAAACGATGGTCCTGATGCGCCGCCAGATAGTTGCTGGCTGCCTGCATCAGTGCTTTATGCACATCAGCGTCATCACGCTGGAACGTTAGCGGCTTCATTGTTGGAGCACCCTGTCCATGGACGACTCCTGCCCCATCTGGCGTAGGAACTGTTGCTGTTGTCTCAGCAGTTCACGATAGCCAATACAGCGATAGTCCATACGGTGGTCCACCGCCAACTGTTCAATGATTGCCGCCAGCGCTGGGTAATGACGATGACTCCATCCGGGGAACAGATGCTGGGTCAAGTGGTAATTCAACCCTCCGGTGAAATGGCGCAACCAACGAGGCTTGGTCAGCCAGTCGCAAGCCGTAGAAAAGTTATGTCGATACCATCCATGGGGCATTACCGCCGTATCAGGCGCACGATAAAACTGCGCCTGCGCCCAATGCGTGCCCAGCAGCAGGTAAACCACCAATAAAGACGCGCACATTTGGCTCAAGGCATACCCCAACAGCACCATCGGCCAGCTGATGCCATTGAGCTGACAAACAATCAATGGCCCCCCCAGCACCAACATCAAATGGGTGACCTTACTGACGACAAACACAGCCCAGCCTCGCCACCCTGGCAACACATGTTTTGACTTGAGTGGCGTTTTTCCTAATCGATCCGACCAGTCAAATATCCAGGCGACATAGGGCAGCGACAACGCCGCGATCGCCGGCCAGTAAAGGTGTTGATAGCGCATGTGTGCATGCCAATGCTGGAACGGAGTCTGCCGAAAGATCCCGTTCTCTTCCGTATCGAGGTCGTACTGTTCGATATTGGCGTAGACGTGGTGGAAGTCGACGTGTCGCACTCGCCAGTAATCCGGATCCACACCCAACGGCAGCGTGACCAAGCGCCCTACCAGGCGGTTGGCCCAAGATGCACGGAAGAAGACGTTGTGAGAGGCGTCGTGATTGACGACCACGTTGAGCAACATTCCCATCATCACAAACAGGAAGTAGCAACCTACAAACTCCCACGCGTTGTGCTGCATCAGGCTCATGATATAGAACCCCGCGCACAGCATCAGCAACACCGCGGCCCTGGTGAGCAGCCAACCATCGGCATAACGGTGGTCATCCGCCAGATATGTGCGAGCCGCGCGCTTGAGTGCTTGATGAAAGGCCTGCTCGCCATCAGCGGGAAAGACTAGAGGCCTGAGGATTTCAACCATGAGGCTGTTCCATCGCAACAGGAGCGTCTGATCGTCGCCGACTGCAAGACCACAGCACCGCTACTCCATGCGCACCCAGCGAGACAAGCACGACCTGCCAATACGCCTGTGACCAACCCAGTAGCCCGAGAAACAGCAGCGGCAGCCCCAGCGTAATCCCTCCCCAGATCATCACGCTCCAAACACGGCCTTGCACCATGCCCGCCAGCGCCACCGGCCCCAGTGCCAACAAGGTGAAGAGCGTGACTTGTGGCCAACGCACGTTGCTATAGCCGTAGCCATACTCATAGACATACGCAATCACCCCGGCAAACACCAGCAGCGCACCACTGAAAGCCGTCAAGTTCGAGCAAGGCCAACGCCCAACCTTATCGGACAGTGTCACCGGCAGGCGAAAATAGCGCAGCAATGGGGCATTGCTCGCCCAGAATGGGTTAGCAGATGGTTTCGCACCGCTCACGCCATAATCGAACGGTGCGTGCGGCAGACTGGGGCAAAACGTTCCGAACAGTTTGTCCCAGAAGATAAAACTGCCGCCAAAATTCTTGTTCGAGTAGGCCATGTCTTTGACATGATGTACCCGATGATGGGCAGGCGTGACCAACACCGACTCCAGGAAACCCAATTTGGGCGTCAGTGCACTGTGATTAAACAGTTGAAGTGTGTAATGCAGGATGGATACCGTGACAAACACCGATAACGGGACACCCAGCACGGCCAACAACAAAAAGAATGGGATGGAGGTTAGGGACGAGTACCAAGAGTTGCGCACCCCCAATGACAGATTGAAATGCTCGCCCTGATGGTGAACTACGTGCACCGCCCACAGCACGCGCAAGAAGTGGTGTGCACGGTGTAACCAATAGAAACTGAAATCCCAAGCAAACAGAGCAAATACCCAAACCAGCGTTGGTGACCATGATTCAAATAGCGAGAGGCTGAAGTGGGTAACGACATAGCTATAACAGGTGATTTCCAGCCCACGGAACAACCACAGCATGAGATGGCCGGAGTTCAGGTTGAACATTACGTCATGCCAGTTGACCGATTCATGCCGGTGCCACCGCACGACCAGCATCTCGCCAATCACCACCAGCAACATAAACAGAATGGGGAACGCTAAGTCGATCATCACGTCTCTCCTCTGACCGCACCGTGAATCAAACCCATGCGCTCGACCAACCATGCGGACACCAGCGCCAACAACGCACCGCTGACCAAGTCAATCGACAAATGACGGCGTAACTGCAGAATTGAAAAGGCGATCGACGCCGCCCAGAGGATGAACAACACCGTTCTCACTTTGTGCCTTGTATCGCGCACTGCCCATACGACCAGCATCGTCAGCGCCATGTGCAATGACGGTAAGCAATTTTGCCTAGAGTCGAACTGTGTTAATGCGCTCAACACATCAGAACTGAGGGTGGTGCCGTGATCCAGCGGATAGGCCATGGTCGTCGGCCATAACACATAAACGCCCCCTGCCCCTATCGCCGTCAACTGCATGGCCAGGGCCAAGCCCTTAACCCGCTCAATCGGAGCAAGCAGGTAAGCCAACGGAATCATGATGAAGAACGACAGGTACAACCAAATAGCGTGTGGACTGAATGGAATCAGTCGGTCGATCAGTGAGGGTGAGATGACTGTTCCCTCACTTTGAAAACGGTCAGTGAGGTTATAAACAACACCCACACATCCCCAGCCCAACAGCATGTGCCACAACCTTGGAAGGATTACCTTGATCATGGGTTCGCCTTGCGAATGATTCTTCGTCTTTTCTGTTCGAACGCCGGCATCACGGCCTGAACCGTCAACTGCCACTCAAGTGATTCAGTGGCAATCCCCTGTTGCTCGAACGCTGTCACGAGTTGTGCGTGACACTCTGCCAACTGCTGTTGTGAACAGTCGGCTACGAGGTGCAAACTTTGTTCCGCCTGCTGAATCAACCGATAGTCACTGATCAGCGGCAACGCATTGGCAATGACCCGCGTGCACAGGTCCGCGAATACGACCTGCGGCTTGCCCAGGTGACTGAGCAAAAGCAACTGGTCATCGCAGCGGCCTTCTATTCGTTCAATGGCCATAGTCGCTTGCCCGCAAGGACAGGGCTCGACCTTCCTGACCAGTACATCGTCGAGCCGATAGCGCACAATGGGTTGTGTGCGACGGGTGAAATCGGTAATCAACGGTGTAAAGTGGAGCTCATCGAGCCACTGGGGCTCGATGTACAGAAACTCTTCATTCAAATGCAGCGTGCCATGGGAACAGGTGGCTGCCAGAAACCCCTCGGTGGCCTGATACACCTCACCAATGTCAGGAAACACCTGTTCCAACACCCGTCGATCATGCATGTCCAGGACTTCGGCCACCGAGATCACTTTTTTGACGTCCAGGACCAACTTCTTATCGAGCACAGCGAGCGCAAGCGCCCTCAACACCTGGGCCGGAGCGACAATGATCGTCGGTGCCTGCTGCTGCAAACGCGACAGTTGTGCCGGGAAAGGCGCAAACAGATCGTAGAACTCCAGGCTCAGCCAGCAGTTGTTCACACTGTGGTAAAGGTTGTTGTCCGCACGTAAAAACAACGCAACGCGTTCACCGGCAAAAATGCCGTCAGGCAACATCTTTGCCAGCATGCCACCGGCCCAGACCTGTTGCTCCCGCTCACTGACGACAAAAACACCGCGTTGCCCCGACGTGCCAGACGACAACCCTACACTGTAGGTGCCGACCTTGGGGGTGAAGTCGCGTTCGGTTTCGCTGCGTCGGGCGCACGCCAGTAACTGATCGCGCTGCAATTGGGCAGTGTTCATCTGGTCGAACTGCGCCATCATCAGCGCCTTATCCATCAACGGCCATTCGGCCACTGGCAGTGCGCTGTAAGGGCGAAAATAGGCACTCTGTGCAAGGACCTTCTGAGCGAAGCGCTTCAACTGCTGTGCCTGATAGGCTTGCAGCACTGCGCGATCGGTGAAGGTCAGGCGCTTGGTACGAAAGTAGTGCCAGAGGGTCTTCACCGGGATCATAGGTCGCCCTCATGACACAGCCGGATGTTGACATGACCAGCCACCCACAATTGGTTCAGTCGGCGGAGCGTGTCGTAATAGACGCAGGAATCATCCATCAGCAAATTGGCCAATACCGAGGGGCCGCGCAAGGTTTGATAGCTCTGAGGAGACCATCCGGCGTCACTGGCCAACAACGTCCAGCCTTCGTCGGTTTGAATGAACGCGCCGATATGCCCCACCGCATGGCCTGGCAAAGACACCAGAAAAATCTGCCCCTGACTTCCCGGCAGTTCAAAACCGTGATCGAAAGGCGCCAACTGCTCAGGCAAGCCCACCCGCGCAAAGCTCTCAATAAACTGCAGTCGTGCTTCAAAACTCTCCGGGATCAAGCCGGGTATGAAGGCTTGCATCAATGCCGAAAACCCACGCAGCGTCCGGATTTTTTGCCACCCCTGCCCCGAGCAGATGAAATTGAGCTGGTTGAAGTCGCGCAGCCCAGCAATATGGTCGGCATGAAAATGCGAAAGGATTAGCCCCTCGATGTCATTGCCTACCAAGCCTGCGGTGCGCAGTTGCTCGACCAGTGACTCACGTGGGTCGAAGTACACCGGAGTGACCTGGCGGTACACACGAAAGAGGCCGGACTGCGTCTGCTCCTGGAAATGCGTCGAGTAGCCGGTATCCCATAGCCAGCGACGACTACCAACCTCCAATAGATAAGCCCGGGCCGGGAACTTACACACGCGCAGACCAGCCCCTTGTTGTGCCATGCAGGCGATGTGGGTGCAGTAGCCCACCTCGAATGTGGTGACTTTAGCCATGAGCGGCCGTTCCCTGTCGCCTGAACCAAGCACCTGTTTGCTCAATCCCCTGCTCCATCGTGTAGCGTGGCGAGTACCCCAGTTCCTCATTGGCGCGCACCTGGCTGAGCGTCATATCGAAATTCAACGCGGCGACGCTGTAACGCGTCAACTGCGGCTCTTTGCCCGTAGCGCAACTCAGTAGCTCCAGCCCGCGGGCTAGTGCATGCAAGAGTGGGTAGGGAATCCCCTGCAACTGATAGTGCAGGCCCAACTGTCCACGCAGCAAAAGATGCAGCGTGTCCGCCAAGCGCATCGGCTGGTGATTGGTGATGTTGTAGGCAGCCCCGGAAGGTAACGAGTTGCCGCGGCTCGCCAGGTCCATGGCATGCACCACGTTGAGCACAAAGGTCAGGTCCAACAGCGCTTTGCCGCCGTCGGGAAGACCTAATATTCCACGATCGCGCTCAAGTCGGCTCAGCACCCTGGGCAGGATCACCCGATCATGTGGACCGAATATGCCACGGGGTCTCAAGATTACGTAAGTGGTGTTCTGATAGCGCGGCACCAGCGCCTGAATGCGCTGCTCCGCCGCGTACTTACTACTGGCGTAGTGGTTGGCAAAGCGTGGAGCTCGATAGCTTTCAGAGACTTCGTGATGGTGCTGAAAGTTGAAATAAATCGCAGGCGTGGAAATATGAACAAATCGCCGTACACCGGCACGCCCCGCTGACTCAGCTATTTTTTGCGTGCCGACAACGTTAGCCTGATAGAAATCCTCGAGACGGCCCCACGGGGAGGACTTTGCTGCACAGTGCCAGACGGCATCACACCCGCCCATCAATTTCTGGCATTGCTCTAGGGTGGCGCGCGTCAAGTCCAGAGAGGTAAATTCCGCGCCTAACTCTTGTAGTACTTCACCGACCTGACAGTCACGACCGGTTGCATGCAACTCATGACCTTCCTCGAGCAACCAGTGCGCGGCGTTCAGCCCTAATCCACTGGTGGCACCTGTAAGCAGAACTTTCACGGAAGCAGGACCATGCCAGCTAGTGACAGACCGGCAGCGGTCCCAATGAGCATCACAGGCTCGCCTCGTTTGTACTGTCCACCGATGACCGCTGCGTGCAACGCCGTGGGTATCGACGCGGCTACCTGATTGCCGTGATAACGATAAATATCCACCAACACACTGGGAGAGATCTTCAATCGCCGGCGCATATGTTCCAACGACAGATGACTCGCTTGGTGTGGAACGACAGTGGCGATTTGCGCCAGCGTCAAACCACTCGCAGCCAACAACCGAGCAAAGTAATCCTCAATTAGTGCAGAAGCTTGCCTAAACAATTGTTTGCCACGCATATGGAACAAGAAATCGCTATCAGTCATGCCCGCACGAGGATTGCGCCTTGTACCACCCGCTTGTATCTCGCAAAGTTCACTGCCTGAAGGGTAGGTTTCGACTAGGCTTCCAAGTATGCCGCTATTGCCATCACCCCGTTCAACAATGGCGCACGCAGCGCCATCGCCCAAAATCAATGAAGATTCTTCGTCGCCCCAGTCGATCCCGCGAGAGGCCAGATCAGCCGATACAATAGCGATTCGACGGTAGGTACCGGCGTTAAGTAGTCCTGCAGCCACTTGTAGTGCCGAGATAAAACTCACGCAACTATTGTTGATGTCGAAACCGGGGGTTCCTTGTGGCAACCGGGAGACTTTTAAAACATGCACCGCGGTACACGGCAGCGCCTGCACTGAGATCGCAGACGCCGATATCAACAAATCGACAGACGCAGCATCAATACCATGTCGATCCAAGGTGTCGTGAAGGGCTGCCGCAGCCAACTCCGCTTGGCTGGCATTGTCCGAGGCATGATAGCGATAGCTAATCCCCGAGTGCTTTTCGACATAACCCTCCGGCTTATTGAGCGACCTATCAAGGGATGCTGATGCTACGCGATTGGGCGGTAAAGCAACGCCAGTAGCAATGACCTTCAAGGGAAGCAAAGCAAGCGGTGAAAGTGACGACATGATGTATGTTTTACCTTGTACGTGGACGTAGAGGCCCGTCGACCCAACACATATGCAAGCTGTTGAAGAAATCTCTAAATGCGGAGGTTTCGACTATGTTGCACCTAACAAGGAAAGTCCTACCCCCTAGCAACCGCCCTCCTCACCTAGATGCATGTTACGAAAAGCGCCAGGCAGCATAAAAATTTTGCCCCTTGAATGCTGGACCCATTGCGCCATTAAAGCGGCCCCTAACGCCAAAAGGATCAATGGTGGTCCAAATAACTGAAGGCCGAGGCCGAACGCCTGAATTGGATGGATCTACAATCGTTGTCCTTAATTGGATGATTTCGCGCGCGCTGGATCTTGGAGCGTCAAGATGGCAGACAACGGAGCTAACAATAGTGAGGGGCCGCCAATCGATGTATTGGTATGTGCGTCGCAGCCGGCCGAAATTACCCAACAGGTATTCAGGTCGCGAGCGAAAACACTCTTGGACGTGGCGCATGCTTGCGATTCATTTCTGCGCGATCACAGCAACCACCATTAGCTGCTTGGCGATTTCCGGTCATAAAGCGTACGGAAAACAAGGCGCTAGGCAGGATCTGCTTCCCTGCGAGCGCTGTCAGAACGGATCGGTCGCGGCGGGCGATAGCCCATTAGGCTAGGTGTGTCGATGCTAGGTGTGTCGATGGCGCATAGGGCTTTCACTCGCATTTAATCTGAACCCTTAAGTACATTGATTGCGAGCATGGCTGTTTTCGAACGCTAGCAGCAACTACACCCTAGTTGCCCACTGGATTACCAGCAACGTCGTAACGCTGCTGATATATGCCAAAGCCGCTATTCCACGCCACTACCCAACCGCCGCCTGCCAGCGAGGTAACAGTTGTGGTGTCAAAGTCTTCAGAGCCGCGTGTGATGGAACTGCCGTCTGTGGTGGAATTGACCTGCGTCTCGCCTCCCACCTTGCCCCCCGATACAGCGTACCGCTGCTGAAAAATACCCCTGTCACCCCCGTCCAGGAGATCGCTATTCCATGTCACTAACCAGCCACCGTCTGCCAATGCCGTGACGGCGCGACCGCTTTGATTCCCGCTCGTGATGGTATTGACCCGTGTCTCGATGCCAGCCTTGACACCCGACGCCGCGTAGCGCTGCTGATAGATGTCAATGCCCAAACCGCCCTGCTCTTCACTTTCCCACGTCACCAGCCAGCCTCTGTCCGCCAGAGCCGTAGCGGCAGCCCTGAATTGATTCCTGACCGTGGTGGTGTTAACTCGTGTCTCGATGCCCTCCTTGGCACCTGATGCAGCGTAGCGCTGCTGATAGACGTCAAAGAGAGAATCATCCTGCCCAAAGCCTTGCCATACCACCAGCCAACCGCCGTCCGGCAGCGCGGTAACAGCGGGGATATCGTTATCGATGTTCTCGGTGCTACTGACATGGATCTCACCACCCACCTTGGTACCCGACGCAGCGTAGCGCTGCTGATAGATACCCCAGTAAGACCCGTCCTGGAGATCGCTTTTCCACGTTACTAGCCAGCCGCCATCCGCCAGCGTAGTCGTGGCGGGATTGGTTTGATCGCCGTTCTCGGTGATATTGATTTGGGTCTCGATACCCACTTTGACACCCGACGCCGCATAACGCTGCTGATAGACGTCCCAATGCTCAAAACGGTCTTGGCGGTCGCTTTCCCATGTCACTAGCCAGCCGCCGTCCGCTAGCGGGGTCGCCACAGGGATGTCCTGATTGCAGTTCTCCCTGGTATTGACCCGCATCTCAGCGCCCTCCTTGGCACCCGACGCAGCGTAGCGTTGCTGATAGACGCTCCCATGCTCAGGACCCTCCTGGCTTGAGCTGGAGCTGTGCCACGTGACCAGCCAGCCGCCATCATGAAGCGGGGCCACATTGGCCGAGTCATACCCACCTGCTATCGTCGTATTAACTCGCGTATTCAGTGCATTAAACGGTGCTTTAAGTAGCCCAGCAAAAACAGGGGTGGCGCCTCCGGCCACGAGCAGAGCCAGAGAAAACGAAAGACAGATTTTTTTCATCGGTAACACCATCAAATGCCAGCCCTTGGATTGTCAGGGTAAAAGATCACTCAATGAGATGCGCGACCGGACGTGCCAACTGCGAGACCAATAACGTCTGATACCGTAGTTTCTGTTAATCCGATGGCGACAAGATGGGTTCGGGTGTTCCGCTATTTCGGATTCGGATTCGGATTCGGATTCGGATCCATCTTGATTACCTATCGCGTCTTTGCTCCATACGTACTCAAAGGCGGCAATTCCCACAGGGACTCCAATAGCAATACCTAAACTTAGAGCGAGCCAAAAACCTGCGTTTTTTCGAGGGTGGTTTTTACTTCGCGTGATGGCATACCTGATTCCTTTTTTCAGGAGCAATTACCGCGACTATCCTGCGGGCGTAGCATTATCTCGGGCCTGTGGCGCCACGGGGTTCTCCGCGCGGTTTCATTGCCGCCAGCTCCTAAAAGGTTGGTTACAGATAATGTGAGCACGTAGAATTGGTTTGCAAGCATGCGCCACCAAAGACATGCAAAGACGCAGTTAATGTGAGCGCGAGGAACCTAGGGTCGCAATTAATCTGAGCAGAAAAGTGCATTGATTGCGAGCATGGCTATTTTCTATTGCAAGCCACTACACCTAACGGCTGTCCCGGCTGGTAAAATTGGAGCTGATTATGGCTGCCGCCTAATCAAATACTGGAACAACTCAGACGGTCAGACGCTAAATTGGCTTGGCGTACTTTTTTCGAAGCGTCTCCAGGGTGTTTGAATTTCGCTTCCAAAACCACGCCCCGTAGATGACGACAGCAACTACGCCTCCTCCCACTTCATTATTCCAAGGGAACATGCCGTATTGAATCGCCATGGTTTTAAATATAAAAATCCTTACTGCACACACAGCAACAATAAAAATATTACATGCAATCAAAAAAAAACCAAAAATTATGAACCCATCGAAAACATAAAGATACGACCAGCCCCGCCAAAAAAAACCCCACCTTTTAAGATAAACCTCACATTTTCATACATCACACCACCCTCCCCTACATTGCACACCTGAAAAAATAGAAATATGCCCCAGTCACAGCAACGGCGGTCACTCCATAGCTCCTCGCAATTTTCACGGGCTAAGTGGATTTTTTCTATCCGATTATTCGTCGCGTCAGTTATTGGCACCCAGATACGCCAACTCCTCTACTTAGCTCTTCATCGCATGTAGACTGTAATGAGAAGAGTTTAAAAGTAAAGGTATTGACCCCATAAGTATCGCCATTTTGCGACAGCACCAAACCATTTGTGACATTCGTAATCAATCGCCTTCTAGGGCTCAGAAGCCCAGAAATTCGGTCCGCTGCATTTTTCAATAGCTGAGGCCAATGAACGCCACCGGCAACGATTAAGCTTCTGGCCCAGATGAAAGACCGGTAGACACTACGCCGATCTTTTACGCGCTTTTTTTGCGACCGAATTGCTGTGTGAACTGCAGGCTTCGCCATATGCTTGTTGCCAAAAGCTCATAATGAAGCGCGCGCATCAATCACCCGATCCATACGCTCTCCCACTACCACACCGGGGAAGATGGCGTTGACCCGGATATTGTGCGGCCCCAGCTCATTGGCAAGTGACTTCATCAATCCGACAATCGCACATTTGGTCGAGGCTTAAGGGGTTCGGAGGGGGTAACCTATCCGTCTTGCAATGCCAGCAGGCTCACTATGAATGAGGTCAACAAGGAATAAACGGTTTTGAGGATAAGGTTACGTGATTGAATTCATCATCGGCACGCTGGCAATTGCCGCCGCTCTTATCGTGTCTTTGTCCTGTGTAGTTTGGATTTCGCGCAGAAAGCATCGTTCGAACGAGCAGATTGTCGACAGGCCGCCACTTCAAGCTGAACCGTGGATGAATCCGAAGTGGAAGCCGTGGCATCAGGCAATCTTTGGCCTGATCGTGGGTAGGGGTTGCATTCGCAACGATCAGCATATGGCTTATGGACGAAATTAGTTTCCGACTAAATGCATCTCCAGTGGTCGAAGCTCGGATCGAGGAAGTCGAAAGTAGCTTTTTAAAAAACCGCCAAATTTTCTACGCGGATGTTTCATTTGATACAGCCCAAGGACAGCGAATCATCACCCGGCCCGAGCGCGACGGCTTCGCCAGCTACGGCAGCTATACGACGCCGCCAATGATTGGTTCAACAATCAGAATTGAGTACGACACACGCGATCCTACTTACGTACGAGATGCCAAGGTCGGCTGGAACGTGTTGAACAGATTCATCGTTCTCGATGGCGTGTTGTTGGTGATCGGATGCTTTGGCATTCCCGCGTTACTTAGAGATCTGAGGGCGCTTGGCAAGGGCACTAATAAACCTAGTGGCTTTTCGGGTGGTGCTTAGCATCGAACAGCGGGCTTGCCCAGAAACGCCCAAAGGGCACCACAAATAAGTTGGGGCACGTAGCCCCAAGATTGACCAGGAGTGACGCTGTAGCACCCCGTATCAGGCTGCCATTGTTTTCCGCTTGATTCTGTACACCGTCGCAACACCACAGTCAGCCAACTTGGCGATCTTGTCAGCAGATAGGTTGGATCCTCCTCCCTTACCAGCAGCTCAACAAAGTGTTGGATAGATACTCTTTTATCACCGCGCCTGCTTCATAAATAGCCAAAGTATTTCTCAAGCTATCCCCAGAATAAACGCTATGAATTCCCCACTCTACCTCCGGCCAAGTCCTCCGAAAGAGGCACAGCGCACGGTTTGAATGCGTCCACGAAGTAACCAATATAATTCGATTAGGATGTGAAGCGGTGAGCGTTTGTCGCGCGTACTGCGCATTCTCATAAGTGTTTCGCGACTCACACTCTAGCGTAATGGCTTCACTGGGCACTCCTGCCATTTCGAGTCGTGAAGCGATGAGAGTACAGTCCCCGTCGCCAGAGACTAGGATGCGCGGGGCAAGCCCTTTATGGAAAAGTTCAGCGGCACCGATCACTCGCTGTCCGGATTCACCGCCAAGCACAATGATCCATTCAGCATGCGGTAGTCGAACCTCCGTAAAAAGCCAAGTTTTTGAGTAGTGTAGGAGGAGAATACTGATCCCCCCAAAAAGCATGGCGAAAATACCGACTAAAGCCATGATTTTTTGCATTTTTGGAGGGGCGCAGGAGCCAATAAGTACTGATGGCAATAATTTTGACAGCGACATTCGTTTTCCGTTCTGACAGCGGCGCGTAAGAGATAGTCTTTAGGGTAGGTCTGAAGTAAGCCAACGCTTTTTGGTGTCCTTGCCGCTTGAGGTTCAAAAAACTCCAAGGCGGCCGAAAAGCAGCCATTTCCTGTCATTAATTCACTGTTCTTTCCTCTTATCGTGCTTTTTAGGGCGATCCGCCCGCATAACCATCAATGGATACGCCGGACGACCTTCGCCTTGCGGATAATGCGGCTCGATCAAGGTAATCAAACCCTTCAAGGGCACCACCTGATCCATCTCGATCAGGAAGCGCTCGCGGCGGGTCTGCTTACGTTTGCCGAATACTCGGCATCGGCGAAGGACATCTGTTTCACCGGGGCTGAACCGTTCGAATCGTGTGAGGCGAGTATTTCACCAGAGATGGAAGTCTTTCTCAGAGTTTCCCTCGTCGTCGTTTAATTGATCATTTCATCCAGCAATCGCATCATCGATGACTTTCTGCATCGCCTACCAAGTCTAAATAATGATTTTTCAGAAAACTGGACACTTTGCGCCATCAACTTGGGCGATCAGCGGCAAAGGGCCGGCGAACACTCCTTTAGCTCCCGGCCGATGAGGTGTGTTCGCTGGCCCCTTACCATGATGATAACCGCCAAAAATAAAAACACCCCGCGAAAGATAACTTCGCAGGGTGTGGAGGTAACCATCTAATTAACGCCCTTCAAAGGGATGGCACCTATACAGCTTACTACAGACTGATGTTACCAATCGTACTTCAACGTCACCTCTGCAGTGCGAACCATGTAACCTTGACCGCCGACCTGTGCGCCCATGGTCGCCGATAGACTAGTGTCTCGCGATAAGTTGCCGCTAACGCCGAATTTCATTTCAGCGCGATCACGCGGCAATTTTTCCCGCACGCTGTCATGATCAAATGTCATGGTTTGGGTACTCGGCCCGTGCCACCAGTTCAGCTCGGCAATCGGTTGAAGGCCGCGACCGTCAACGTCCTGAGTCCAGCGAGCCCCCAAGGGCGTAGTAAAATCGGACGAGCCCAGTCCTGAGACCTGGGTTCCGTTCTCCTCAACATGTGTATGGGCACGGCTGCCGGAGTAGATGACCTGAGCCTGAGGCACCACAATGTTCTTACCATCGCCCAGCGGCACGGCATATCCCGCTTCCACCGAGGTCGAAAGGTTATGTGACTGGTAGTGCTCCTCTTTCAGCCCCTGGCCTTTGACTTCGTTCTCGAATCGACCAAACATCATCCAGGTATCCACGTACGGCCCGGTATGACTGTCCTGATGACCATACCAAGTGCCATAAACACCGGCGCTATAGCCTGTGACCTTACCTTTGGCGCTCACACTGTCGTTGTGCGAACTGTTACTGCTAGTACCCGAAGCGCCCATCACGCCCACTTGGTAGGAGCCATCTTTGCCATCACTACCGCCCAATTCACAAGAAAAGATTTACGCATATCCAAACATCTCAGATTAGGTCGCCATTATAGCGCCCGATTGAATTATCCAAAATCATTAGGCCAGTTCACCGCTCCCGTTCTTAAAATACAAAACGCCCGATGCGGTCCATCGGGCGTTAGGGTGAAACATGTGTAAAAGTACTCCAAGTCTAGACAGCCTTTTACGAGGCCCCAACTGAGCCATATTCACTCAGGCCACTGACCGCTTACCAGAGGTAGCGATAACCCAGGGTCACACCAAACGGTTGTTCGATGCCGCTGCCCTTGGCGTACTCGGCATCCACCGAGATCTTGCTGTTCTCGGTGAGCTGCATCACGCCGCCCAGACCCACTTCGGTGCGGTTACCCGGCAACTTGGCCTCCAGCTTAATGCCGTTGACCTTGACTGAGCTGTCGCCACCGTGTTCGGTGACGTACGAGGCCTTGACGTACGGCTGCACTTTCATGCCGTTGTCCATCACGATGCTGCGCCCCACCAAGCCACCCATGCGGCTTTGCAGGCTGTCCAGGTCATCCGCTTTCACTTTCAAGCCGTTGCTGGCCGTGTAGCGACCACCCTCGGTTTTGGTCGCGGTGATTTCCAGTTGCGGCTCGACAAACCAACCGTCCTTCAGCTCGATGTGTTTGCCCACTTCGACGTCCACCCCAACACCGTTGGTATTGTACGAGCCTTTGACCTGCTTGCCGGAGTTGGTCGGGGTCTTGACCTTGTTGTCAAAACGGCTGTACTTGGTCACGGTATCCACATAGACACCACTATCGTGCAGGTAAGTGGCGTAAAGACCACCAAACTTGCTGTCGACTTCGCCCGTTGCGCCTTCGCCAAAGTTGGCATTCGAATGCGCCGAGCCCACCATGCCGCCGAGGTACAACTTGGCGCCGTCGAGCATGATGGCTTTATCGGCGCCGATTTCCATGCCGTTGATGTTCTGATCATAGGCACGACTGGAGTTTTCACTCACTTCAAACCGCTTGCCGATGGCGCGGGTCCAGATACCGCCTTCGTCCTTGCCCATGCGTAACTCACCCAGGCGCTTGACCAGTGCGTTCATTTGCGCGTTCCACAGGCTGGCACTCGCCGTCTGTGCGGCAACGGCAGCGTTGGCGCCTTTGGACAGGTCGGCCGGTTTTGGCGCCGCAGTCGGAGTCGAAGTCGGTGCCGGAGTTGGATCAGGAGTCGGTGGAACCTGCGCGGACGGGGTACTCAACACCCAGTTGGCGCCTTCCTGATTCAGCGTGTAGCGGAATGCACCGGCATCGACGTAACCACCCGCCAGGTTGAAGCTACCGCTGCCGCCGTGGGTCTCCACCAGGGTTAGCTTGCCGTCCGCACTGACCGGCTCGCGACCGCTGTCGGCCACCAGTAACTGGTGTTGGCCACTGGTGTCGCCGCCGACTTTGATCAGGTCACCGGAGAGCGCACCGATCTGCGTGTTCATCGCAAACTGACCGTTACCGCTCAGGTCGCCTTTGATGTCCAGGGTGTTGCCGGCGGTGGAACCGCCGAGCGTCACCCGCCCGTTGTTGTTGAGGTTGCCACCGACGGTGAAGGTCTGGGCGACGGTGCTGTTGGCTCCGGCCAACAGGGTACCGGCGTTGTCGATCGAACCGGCCACCCCACCGATGCCACCAAATTGGGCGCCGGAGGCGATGTTGACCTGCTGACTAGCTAGGGTCATCGGTGACGCGTCGCTGCCGAACAGCAAGGTGCCGTTGTTGACTTGCGTCGTGCCGGTGTACGCCACGTCGCTACCCAGGGTCACGCTGCCGACGCCATTTTTGGTCAAGTTGCCCGCGCCTTGAACGATGTTAACCAACTGCCAGTTGGTGGCGGTGTCGAGCACCAGGTTGCCGTCGTTCTGCACGTGGGCGTTGCCGAGGCTGCCTTGTACCAGCGCGGTAAGGCTCGAGTTGGTATCAATGGCAAACTCACCGTTGAAGCCGCTGTTGTCAGCGTCCAGTTTCAGGTCGCTGACGTTTTGCACGAGCACCTGGCCGGTGCCGGTCAGCTTGTTCTGCAAGGTGCCGATCACACCGTCCAGGGTCAGGCTGCCTTCATCGGCAATCGTCCCATTGCCCAGACCGGCCGCATTGTTAAGAGTGGCATTGGCACCGTTGGCGATAGCCGTCGCAGCGCTCAGCCCGCTGTTCGCGCCCTGCACATCGAGTGTTCCACCGTTAACGTTCAACTGACCTGCACCGGTCAGTGCGCCAGCCGAGGTCCCGCCATTGCTCAGATTCAGCGTGCCGCTGTTGACGTTCAGCGTTGAGCCCATCGCGCCATTCAGCGCACCAAGAGTCTGCGTTTTACCGTTGAGATCAAAGGTGGTGGTATCCGCGAGGTTTAACTTGCTGGTCTGGCCGAGTGCATTGTCACTACCCGCCTGCAACGTCCCGGTATTAACACTGGTTTCGCCGGTGTAGTCGTTGGTGTCATTAGACAGCGACACCAAGTCGTCACGAGCATCAATGGCCAGGTTACCGGTGCCAGTGATTTTGGCGGACATATCAGCGGAAACACCAGTTGCACCCGTGTCCTGAGCAAGCGTCAACGTCTGGCCTGCCTGCAGATCCAGTTGTTTCAGGCCGTAGTTCACATACAAGCCGTCATTAAGTGAGCTGGAAGTCAGTCGGTAATCGTATGTCGCCTTAGCTACAGTATTACCGTTCTGGCTGACGTCTACCTCACGTGCCGCCGAGATGACCTGATCATTTTGATCGACCAGTTTGATCGCACCGCCGCTACCCGTCACATTACTTGATCTCACCAACTGTACGCTGACGTTCTCCTCATCCTGCTTCAGCAGGTTGGTCGTGTTAGGTGTATCGGGTAGAGCCGGATTGAATGGCGTTGGCACATTCACGCGCACGGTACCGGTATGATTAATTTCCAGCGCCCCTGCCGTGATCAGGCTGGTTGCCACAACCTGCTGCGGTGCGGTGGCATTGAAGAGCATTTTGCCGCCATTAATCGTCAGCCCGCCGACCTGTTGGTCGCCATCACCGACGGTAGTCACGTTGCCCGCGCCCACTTCCAGAGTTGCACGGGTCAGTGCCGTGGTGTTGTCACCAGACAGCGCAAAGGTGTTGTTGGTCAGATTCGCCGTACCGGCAAAGTCCGCACCCACTCCGCTTCCAAAGTTGAACGCCTGTCCATTGTTGGACGCATTCAACGTACCCGCTCCGGTCAGGACGTTGTCGAAGCTGAACGCACC